>NZ_JBILQL010000097.1:0-8189 GCF_044373165.1 Flavobacterium sp. | reverse complement strand
AAAAATTGTTACAACGCGTAGTTCAAATTAATGCTCCAACGGTAGCGCGCTTCCACATTGCCGGCATTCAGATTTTGCGTGATCGGAATCATGGCATTGGCGCCCAACGAAAATTTGTTTTTACCCACCTCAAAACCCACTTTACTCAACAAGATATTTCCGGCTGTGTTGCGTACTTTTTGACCGTGTTGGGAATTGCTCTCGTAAATTTCGCCGGCGACACCCAATTGCGGGACTAAGGTAAATTTTGAACTTTCGTGGAAGTAGAAAAAAGTAGCCGCATAATTGGTTTGATTGCCAAAGCGGTAGTTCTTTTGGTTTTCGGTTTTAAGATTGTAGTTGACCATAGTGTTCAATCCGAAACGATTGCGTTTGATTACATAATCGGCCGAAATCAGGTAATCCCAACTTCCGGTTCCCAACTGGTAACTCGGATTAACACTGCCGTTATTGGCTTCGTCAAACTTACCCAAAGGTACTTTAACGCCGGCGCCCAATAGTATTTTATGACTAAATTTAGCTGAGTCGTTTTTGGTTTGGTAAATCTCATACAAGCCCAACACCGTAACATCGCCTATACCGGAAATACTTTGTTTACCGGTGGCTGTTGCTCTTTCGTGAAAATGATAAGGCAATAAGGCCGACACTTGTATTTTTGAGCTAAGCGGAATCCTGCTCCAAACTTGTACCGTATTAAATGTTTCATCATACCAAGGCGAGTTGCTGTATAAACCATCGTTACTGCGGTAACTTTGGTAAAAATACCGCAAGCCTATAAAGTTGTTGTTGAGCATGGAGGCAAAACCCATACTGCCGCCACTGGCCGAACAGCCGCACGCATCGCAATCGTCTTTCAAAGATTCCCAAAGCGGTAAAGCCTTGAAAACCGGTGGCGATTGTAAGCTGTCTTTATTGGTGGCCATAAGGGAAGCCGATGCCAACATAAGGAAGAGAAAGTAATTTTTCATAGTATTAGAATTCAGAAAAACGTGGATCGGTTAGGTATTGGTTGTCGGTTAAGGTTTTTAGGAAAGCGATGAGTTTTGTTTTTTCGCTATCCGTTAACGGAATACCCAACACGCCGTTATTTTGCAATAAAGGATCCAGTGTAGCAGAAGCTGTAACGCCTGAACTGTAGTGGTTTAAAACCGCTTCCAAGGTATAAAACCTGCCGTCGTGCATGTAGGGCGCTGTTTTTTCTATGTTTCTCAGGCTTGGTACTTTAAACTTGTGCAAGTCCTGAGGCAATTCGGTTACGCGGTATCGTCCTATATCATTGATAGACGGATTCACCGGCAGCCCATTGTTTCTAAAGGAATTATCGGTAAAAATATCCGTGGCATGACAAGAAGCACATTTTTGGTTGAATAAAGCGTAGCCTTGTAATTCTTCTGTGGTAAGCGTTCCGCCCGTTTCATTGCGTCGGTATTTGTCGAATCGGGAGTTGGATGAAGTGACCATTACCATGAACTGCCCTAAAGCTTTCAGCATATTTTCGGAGTTAATTTCGCCATCCGGAAAAGCTTGTTTGAACAGTTTTCTGTAAGTCGCATCGCCTTTCATCATGGCGATAATGTCGTTAAAATTTCCATTCATTTCAATAGGACTCGTTAGCGGAATAACCGCTTGTAAGTCTAAATGGTCGGTAGCGCCATCCCACATAAAAGTAGTTTGGTAGGCCAAGTTTTGTATAGGCGGTGTGTTGCGCGTTCCGATGGCTTCGCCCACACCATGACTGAACGTATGGCCGTGATGGGTAAAAGCATCTTCTTGGATGTGGCAGAAACCACAAGAAATGGTGCCGTCGGAAGACAATCTTCCGTCGTAGAATAGTTTTTTCCCCAACTCAAATCCTTTTTCGGTTAAAGGATTGTTGGCAAAATTGTACGCAATAGGCGGGAAATTAGCCGGTGCAGTAAAAGCTATAGGGATATTTTGGTAATCCTCGCTGTCATCATTGGAGCAACTCCACAACAACGGCAGCATGAATAGCCATAAAAAATGTGTTTTCATCTTTTTAAGCATTTAAAAAAAGCAGCCAGCCTTGGGCCGACTGCTTTTTTGTGTTTTAGTCGTTGTGAACGTGGTGCACTTCAAAAACGTTGGCAATATTAGCAGTTACCAAAGCCAATTTGGCGCCGCCCATTACCATAGCACCATCGCCAAAGTTGATTTTGTTGGTACCGTCAATTAGCTGCGCTAAGTCGGCCATAATGTGTACTTGAGGCGTAATATTGGTTCTAACCAAGGCATTTTCAGGCAAATCCAAAGTTACGTTAGCATAGTTGTAATCGGTTCCTGTTTTTCCGGTGTGCAACATAAAAGTGGTATCGGTAGTAACAGCTGATGAGGTAAAGGTACCTTCAAAAGCGATAAATTTATATCCGGCACTCCATGACCACATCATGCCAGCAGCTTGGGCTTGGGCTAAGAAATTCCCTTGACCCTCGGCCCCTAATAAAAATTGCTCTTGGTCAACGCCAATACCAAATGACACCTTGGTGTAATTTGCCGCCGGAATGTTAGGGAGCGTTAACAAAGTTGAAGCAGCTGTAGCCTCATCGATAATAAAATAGCTTTCGCTTTTAGGCACAGTATAAGTGGTACCATCGGCTTTGGTTAAGACGATATTGCTCACGATGTATTTGGCTTTACTTACTTTAACGGTTTCCCCATTGGTATTGGTGTAAGCGGTGTTGAAAGCCAAGTCGGCCGATTTGTAAACGTTGTCAAATTCTAATTTTAAGCTGCCTTCTCCGGTTGGTGTATTATCATCATCGTTAGAACAAGCGGTAAAAGTAAAGGCGATGGCCAAAACGGCAATTATATTTTTAAATTGTAATTTCATTTTTGTTTTAATTAATGTTATAAAAAGTTAAGCTAGGACAATACCATGCCTCAGCAATAATTGGAGTGTGTACACTCATTCGACTACTGTAAAAACAATAACCGAAGTAATAAAAACATTAAGAAATTACAGTTGGTGGGTGGAAAAAGGTGTCACCTTCGAGGTGAAAGTAAAGGTCTGAATAGTGACTGTTTAAAACAGTTTTAGCTACAATGGAAGTTTGTTCAGCGACCAAAGCCGGTATTTCTTGAAAAAACAAGATTTCAGCTTCTTGTGTTTGATTCTTTTTGGTTGGTGAAATTGGCTTTTCCTCTTCGGCAGCTTTGGCCAATTCTTTCATCAACTGACATTTTCCGTTACACTTTAGTTCCGGTTTGGCTTTGTTCTCACAAAGCACTTTAGCGATATAATCATAATTCACTACGTAGTCAATCACCGGAAATATCGGTTTGACTAACATGACAAGCGAAATTAGGATTATCAATTTTTTCACTTTGCAAATTTAAGACAGCTTTCGAATTTAAATCTGATTAATATCATATTTTTTAGTGTTAAATTTTGAGGGTTTTTTTATTAGCGCTTTTAACTAATAATACTAACTTTACTTCTCAATTGCTACTTATGCCAAATCGAGACATCAAAATACTCCACATCGACAGCAATCATCCTTTGTTGTGGGACCAATTGGAGCAAGCCGGTTTTCAGAATGAAGCCGATTTTACTTCTTCTAAAACCGAAATCGAAGTCAAAATTCATCATTATCATGGGATTGTTATCCGCAGTCGGTTTAAAATTGACCAAGACTTTTTAGACCAAGCCACGAATTTAAAATTCATTGCCCGCGTTGGTGCCGGATTGGAAAGCATTGATTGTGAGTATGCTAAAGCAAAAGGAATACATCTCATTGCAGCCCCGGAAGGCAATAGGAATGCAGTAGGCGAACACGCTTTGGGCATGCTTTTGTCGGTGATGAACAAGCTGAACCGCGCCGACAGATTAGTGCGCGAAGGCAAATGGATCCGCGAAGGCAATAGAGGTTATGAGTTAGAAGGCAAAACGGTTGGGATTATTGGTTATGGCCATATGGGGAAATCGTTTGCTAAAAAACTACGTGGATTTGAGGTGGAAGTTTTATGTCATGATATTCTTCCGAATGTAGGCGATGCGAATGCCCGGCAAGTTTCCCTTTCAGAACTACAAGCCCAAGCCGATGTGTTGAGTTTACACCTTCCTTGGACACCCGAAACGGATAAGATGGTCAATGCCGAATTTATCAATGCGTTTGCTAAACCGTTTTGGTTCATTAATACTTCTCGTGGGAAAAACGTGGTAACTGATGATTTGGTGGCTGCTTTGGAATCGGGAAAAATTCTTGGCGCCGGATTAGACGTTTTGGAATATGAAAAATTATCGTTTGAAAATCTTTTCATCGATACTGAAAAACCCAAGGCTTTTGAGTATTTACTGCAAGCCGAAAATGTTTTATTAACCCCACATATTGCGGGCTGGACTTTTGAAAGTCATGAGAAACTGGCGCAGACTATCGTGGATAAAATTGTTCAATTAGGAATTACGAATTGTTTTTGAATATGAACTAAACCCTTTTGATTATGAATAAAGTTAGTTACTATTTAGTCGTTATTGTTGGATTGCTGACTTTCCTTCAATTTTTCCCACATGCTTTTTTAGGCATGCAGGCCGTGTTAGACCATATTCAAAAAGGAGAAATTCAACCCATTGCGGCTCAAGGGATGCAGATGATTTGGTTGTATTCTTCGATTATGATGTTGTTGTCGAGTATTTGGTTGTTTTTTTTGGCCAAACCCATTAAAGAAGGCAAACACGTAGCTCGATTGCAAGTATTATATATGAGTATCGGATTGTTGGCTTTTGGGCTAGGCTGTAGTTATATTGCCCAAGAGTTTTTCAACCATTTGTTTTTCTTTACTGTGGAAGGAATAATACTTTTATTGGCGGTAACCGTGTTTTACAAAAGAGAAGCGCAGGCATAATACTTTGGTACAACGCATGGTTTTTTATAAGAATTTTATATATTAGACCCATCAATTAACAAAACCAATAAAATAATTTATTATGGACGCACAAAAAGTCGACATGTTTTTAATGATGAATTCAAAATTTTTCGAAGCCCATCATTTGCACGGTGTTAGAGAAAAATTATTAACGCTTGATGAGTCAAGATGGGGAATGGTTCAAACCCTTCAGTTTAAAGATCCAACCACCGCTTTGATCATTTCTATCGTTGGAGGAGGTTCATTGGGAATCGACCGTTTCTTTATCGGAGATACCGGTTTGGGAATAGGAAAGTTGTTAACTTGTGGAGGCCTTGGCATTTGGACCATCATTGATTGGTTCTTAATAATGGGCGCTACTCGTGAAAAAAACATGGAGCTTTTCCAAAACACTTTATACTAAAATAACATGACCCGAAACAAGTTATACATTTTGTTAGGTGTGGCTTGTTTCGTTGGTTTTATGTATCTCGGTTTTACCATTTTTTATCGGCAAGATTCCACTACTACACTTTGTTGGTTTAAGAATGTTACCGGTTATAATTGTCCGTCCTGCGGCACTACCAGAGCAGTAGTAACGCTTTTACAAGCGGATGTTTTAAAGGCCATGCAACAAAATCCTTTAGGAATCATAGTGTTGCTTATAATGGTGGTTGCTCCTTTATGGATAACCGCAGATTTGGTTACTCAAAAAGACAGCTTGTTTCAAAAGTACCAACAGACCGAAGTTTTTATGCGAAAACCTTGGGTTGCCGCTTTGATGATTTTACTGATTTTACTCCTATGGTATTGGAACCTCACTAAAAATTTATGAGAAGAAGACAAATTACTAATTTTCCCTATCAACCTTCCGACAGCGAATGCGAAAAAGCTTCCAACAGTTACCTAATGTCGTTAGTAGCCGTGGTAGCCGGATTGCCGTTGCCGATACTGAATTTGATTGCTACTTTTTTCTTTTACATCGCCAATCGGAATAAACCTTATTTTGTAAGATGGCATTGTACACAAGCCTTGCTGTCACAATTTGCGCTTTTCTTTATGAACAGTTACAGTTTTTGGTGGACGGTTTCTATATTGTTTGGCGACGTAAAGTTTACCAATGAATATTTTGCTTATGTGCTTACCGTAATTGTGGTTAATATCATCGAATTGATTTCTACGATTTATGCAGCCGTTCAAGTTAGAAAAGGCATACACATAAAGTTCTTCTTCTTTGGCGGACTAACAGATTTGATTTGTAAACCTAAAACGCTACACTTATGAAAATAGCAGCACAAGGATTAGCCATAGTCTTTACAGTGTTTTTGATTTGGTTTGGCTTATCACAGTTAGACTATGTTTCCTTTTTTAAAGTGAAGCAGAATGGTCAAGATTTAGAAACCGCTTTGGGAGAATTAATTTGGGATGAAATAGCCAAAACAGAAGATGTAGTGCTTAACGACAGCTTGGTTAAAACCCTCGATAAATTAATCAATCCTTTATGTGAAGCTAACGGAATTGAGCGTGATTCCTTAAAAGTTCATATCATAGAAAAAGATGAAATCAACGCTTTTGCTTTGCCTAATAATCATTTGGTGGTTTATACCGGTTTGATTGTAGATTGCAAAAACCAACAAGCATTGCAAGGTGTTTTAGGACACGAAATCGCCCATATTGAAAACAAACACGTGATGAAGAAGCTTTCCAAAGAAATTGGATTTTCCGTATTGCTTTCGGCTACCACCGGTGGCAAAGCAGGCGAAGTACTGAAGGAAATTTTCCGAACCTTATCTTCTTCGGCTTACGACCGTTCTTTAGAGAAAGAAGCCGACATAACCAGTGTAGATTACATGATAGCGGCTGATATCGATCCGAAACCTTTGGCCGATTTTATGTACCAAATGGCACTCGAAAACCAAATGCCTAAAGAAATGTATTGGATTGCTTCGCATCCGGAATCAGAAGCGCGAGCCCAGTATATTTTGGAATACATTAAAGGAAAGAAACTCAAAAGCAAAGCTACTATAACCGAAAAAGAATGGCAGGCTTTTCAAAAATTAGCCGAACAACAATAGCAAAAAAGCAATCTTAAGATTGCTTTTTTTGTTTCAAGAAATACCCAGCTTCATAATATTATTACAAAATTTCTTTATATTTGAGTCTATTAACCCATGGAGTAACCGAAAATCCTTAAGAGTAGGACTAACTAATAACTATTAATTATGTTTAACTGGTACAAAAAAGTTGTATTTGAAAATTATGCCAATTTTAACGGCAGAGCACGCCGATCAGAGTATTGGTATTTTGCATTAATGAATTTTATTGTTTTAATTGTTGCTGCTATTTTGGATAGCACATTAGGGCTTAATTTCTCACCACTACCTTACGGATATTTGTATTTAGTGGTTGCATTAGCCACATTTATTCCTGGTTTAGCGGTAGCAGTAAGAAGATTACATGATGTTGGAAAAAGCGGGTGGTTTTATTTTATTGCTTTGATTCCGTTAATCGGAGCTATTTGGCTGTTGGTATTATTTTTTACCGAAGGTAATCAAGGTGAAAACCAATACGGACCGGATCCAAAAGCTGATGGTTCAGAGGATATTAGTCAGATTGGAGTAGAATAATTCCTGATTATATTGCATAAAAAAGCCGGTAGTATTACCGGCTTTTTCTATTTATAATTTTTTTCTTTGCGTTCCAATTCGGCTTGGAATTCCTCCATAACCGGTTTTACAGTGCTCTCGGGTAAATCGGCAATGCGAATGTACATCAAGCCATCGACAGCATTATTGAATAGCGGATCTACATTAAAAGCCACCACGCGTGCGTTTTGCTTGATGTATTTTTTAATCAATACCGGAAGTCGCAAACTGCCCGGCTCAACTTCGTCTATGATTTTGTCGAATTTATTCAAATCGGCTTCGGTTTCATTGAATACAAAATCCTTGTCGGCGTCTTTCAATTTTACTTTGAATTCTTTCTTCGGATTGATGTATTGCGCCACATACGGATCGTAATAATGCGACTTCATGAACTCAATCATCAACGATTTGGAGAATTCGGTAAATTGGTTGCTGATGCTTACACCGCCAATCAAATATTTGTGTTCGGGATAGCGCAAGGTGGTATGCACGATACCTTTCCACAATAAGAACAATGGCATAGGTTTTTGCTGGTAATCGCTCACGATAAAGGCGCGCCCCATTTCGATGGACTTCGACATCATGTCGTATAACTCCGGTTCGAAACGGAATAAGTCTTGTAAATAAAAGCCTTCGATACCGTATTTCGGGAAAATTTCTGCGCCCAAGCCCATGCGGTAAGCG
>NZ_JBILQL010000096.1:0-8358 GCF_044373165.1 Flavobacterium sp. | reverse complement strand
CCTAACGCTATCAAAGCAGGTTGTGCAGGATATGTTCACAAGACATCAAAACTTGAGAATTTAGGAATAACCATCGTGAAAGTTCACCAAGGACAAATTATTCTGAATGAAGAAATCAAGAGAAACTTAGCGTTGATTGCTAAACAAAACAAATCGGAACGTTTGTATCGAAAATTATCGAACAGAGAAATCGAGGTGTTGCGTTTTCTAAGCGACGGTAAGAAAAACAACGAAATTGCTAAAATTTTAGCGCTTAACGAAAAAACCATCAGTACGTACAAACTTCGTTTGCTGACCAAACTCAACGTGACTAACTTAGTTGACTTAGTAAACAAAGCCAAAACATTGGAAATCGTTTAAAAAAATAAAACCCCGATATTCGGGGTTTTTTTTATAGGTATGTGGAACGTATTCTGCCTATTTTATTAGTCAAACTTACCTTTAGTTTATTATAATCGTTAATCATCGATTTGATTTCTTCTAAGTCGGTTTCTGTTTCGCTTTGAAATGAACCCATCAGATCCAATATCAGCTTATTGATTAAATATTCGCGCAATGAAATAATAGTTTCCGAAACGTATTGCCCAACATTTTGTGTTTTAGTTTTAACATAAATATGTTTGTTTTCCCAGTTGTGGAGCAATTCTTTTTCTTCAGACATCAAAATATCAGTCACTACCTGAGAGTGTTCCGGAGAAAGTTGCATCAAATACTGTTCTATATTGAACGCGTCGGTTTGATGGTAGTATTGTATTAAATCGGTATAAATTTCTTTGAAAGTAGGATGAGCCAACTCTACTTCGTCTTCTTGCAAACTCAAATAAATTCTTTGAAAAACTTTGTAAACGTTGATTTCTTTTTCCTCTACCATTTCGCCTTCTTCGTTGGCTTTCAAAATATAATCCTCAAAATCAGCTTCCATTGAACCGTAAAGCAACAGCATTTCGAGAATTTTTCGTTCTAATTCGTATACAATATTGACACGATCTTGGGTAACTTGAGGTTCATTTTTAACTACTTCAAAAGCCGTTTGTTCCTGTTTGAGTTTTTTCCCGGCTTCCGATATGTCTTTCTGAACCAATTGTGCCAAAGTATTCAGTAAAACCTGTTCGGATATGTCCATGATACGAGCAGTTTCCTGTATGTAGATTTCGCGTTTAATGCGGTCCGGAATTTTGGAAATACTCACTACCATATCCCGAATCAAATCGGCTTTCTTAATCGGGTCGTTGTTGGCCTCGTTCATCAATAACGACGCTTTGAACTGTATAAAATCTTTGGCGTTGTTTTCCAAATAATGCACCAAATCGTCATACGAATTTTTCCGGGCAAAACTGTCCGGATCGTCACCATCGGGAAATGTACATACTTTTACGTTCATCCCTTCTTCCAAAATCAAATCGATCCCGCGAACTGATGCTCTTAATCCGGCCGCATCGCCATCAAAAAGAACGGTAATGTTCTTGGTCAAACGGTTGATTAACCGAATCTGATCGGGTGTTAAAGCCGTACCCGATGACGCCACCACATTTTCAATACCGGCTTGGTGCAACTGAATCACATCGGTATAACCTTCTACCAAATAACAATTGTTTTGCTTGGCAATGGCTTGTTTGGCATGAAAAATCCCGTAAAGCACTTTACTCTTGTGGTAAATATCGCTTTCCGGTGAATTGAGGTATTTGGCTGCTTTTTTATCATTGGTCAAAATTCGACCGCCGAAACCCAAATTTCTGCCGGACAAACTCTGTATCGGGAACATCACGCGACCTTTGAAACGGTCAAAATGTTTGCCGTCTTCTCGGGTAATGGTCAATCCTACTTTCTCTAAAAACTCTAATTGATAGCCTTTAGACAAGGCTTCTTTGGTAAAAGCATCCCAAGATTCAGGCGAATAGCCTAAACCGAATTTGGTTATAGTTTCGTTAGTAAAACCTCTTTCTTTGAAATAAGACAATCCAATGGCTTTGCCTTCTTCGGAATTTAAAAGCGTATCATGGAAATAACTTTTGGCGAATTCCGAAACCAAATACAGACTCTCTTTTTCGTTGGCTTCTATTTTATCTTCTTGGGAAACTTCAGTTTCTTCGATTTCAATGTTGTATTTTTTGGCCAAATAACGAATGGCTTCCGGATAGGTGAAGTGTTCGTGTTCCATTAAGAACGTCACTACGCTACCGCCTTTGCCGGAACTGAAATCTTTCCAAATTTGCTTCACCGGCGACACCATAAAAGAAGGCGAGCGTTCGTCGGAAAACGGACTCAATCCTTTAAAATTACTGCCCGCACGCTTAAGCTGAACGAAATCGCCAATGACTTCCTCCACTCGAGCGGTTTCAAATACTTTATCTATGGTTTCGCGGGTTATCAAAACAGATGGTCAGATTATCAGATTGTTATTGATTTCAAAAATCAAAGAGGGTAAATTTACACATTCAGAATTTAAAATTTAAAATTTAAAATAAAAAAAGATGCTCCATTGCTGAAACATCTTTTCGAAGTATAATCTAACCTAAACAAATTATTTTAATTCAAATCAAAGCGAACCCCTAAAGAGATATTGTTTTGCTTGATGGCGTTGTCTTTAAACATCGGATTCAGATCGTATTTCAAATACAAGCTGGTTTCACCGTAACCAATGTAAGTGCTCAATCCGTAGATGAAATCGTTCACATTAAAATCGCCTTTTTCTTTTACTGATATGTCGTTACCGTCAATTTCATAACACAATTTTTGTTTTGATTTGACGCGCACTCCGGCATAACCACCGATTCCGAAACGCACACTTTCATGGGTTCTGAATATTTTTTTACCGTCTTTATCTTTGGCTTTGGTAAAATCGAATTCCAAGTGAAGCGGCAAGGTTATAAATACATTTCTCAATCGGGAATCTTTAAGATTGTACTGAAAATTCTCTAAATACGTTTCATTGCCATTGGTTACAAACACTCGGTTATCGGTTGGACGCAAGTTGTTATACATAACTGACATTCCGTATTTCAAATGCAATAAATTATCGTTTTTAAACAAACGCGTATTCGACGTAAAACCCCATTCGTAGAAGTGTGAACCCCAATACCTGAAGTCGGAATTGGCCACACTGCCATCGGTAACCAAATTGTTCACTCCGGCGGCGAAAACGAATTGCGAAGTGGTTCTTTTTTCCCCTCTTACTTTTCGGATAGAATCGAATTTAATAGCAATCGAAAAATACTGGTTTTTGCCTTCTTTGATTTTGCCTTCTACTTTTTGATTGACCAATTCTTTCAATTCTTCTTGTGCTTGCCCAACGCGGGTTTCGATATTTTTAGAGCGGGTTTCTGCTAACAGCAACTTTTTGGCATCGGCTTGCTCTTTAGTGATTGTTCCGGCTTCCAATTCTTTGTTCACCGATTCAATTTCGGCTTTCAAAGCGGCTTTCTCTTCTTTGGTGATGTTTTCAATCTTTTCAGCTATGGCTTTGGCCTTGGCTTCAAAGGTTTCCTGCGCCATGGTTTTATTGGCTAAAAGGCATAGGAATAGTGCTAAGTAAATGGTAAAATTTCTCATGGTAATTAATTTAAATATGATTAATGATTGCTATTCGTTGTTTCGGTTGGCCAAAGCCACTTTCACTTCTTGGTAGTTTTTGTTGATTTTTTGCAGCATTTTTTCTCGGAAACTGTACTCAACTTCGCCATCTACTTGAGAAAGTAGGCTTTTGGCATCGACTTTAAGATTCGATTTTTTGTTGGTTGATTCTTTGACAGATTTATCTAAATCGGCCAACAAGCTTTCATCGGATTTGGCATTGACCGGCTTTTTGATTACAATTTCTTTAGGTTCTACAATTTTAGGAATGTCTTTTTGGGCTACGTCTGATGAGTATTGAAATTTAATTTCTTTGTCTTTGATGATTTGATTTTGAGGTTTTGTTGATTGATTTTGGATTGAAACTCCTTGATGATTGGTTGTCGGTTGTTGGTTGTTGATTGTCGGTTGATTCGAAACGGCAGCGACAACTTCGTCTTGTTTTTGACTTTCAACAATTGGCGTTGTAATGTTTTCGGCAGGATTTTGAACCGTATCATTTTTAGTTTCGGTTTCAACCACTGCATTCGGAGTACTGATTACAGTATCGTTTTGATTGAAAAAAAACAAACCAAGCGTTACTAAGACCAAAATGCCGGCAGCAATAAACAAAAAGCCAAACGGTTTTCTTGTTTTTTTTTCTTCGGCTACCGAAAGCATCGCATCCAATCGGTCCCAAGCTTGGACTGAAGGCTTGATTTCTCTGGCATTCAGTTGGTCTCTGAATTGTTTTTCTAATTTATTCGGTTCCATTGTGGTAATTTTTTAGTTTGGTAATATTTTCCTGCAACATTTTTCGAGCGTGTGACAATTGTGATTTGGAAGTACCTTCATTGATGTTTAACATGGTAGCAATTTCGTGGTGTTTAAAACCTTCAATAGCATACAAATTGAAAATCATTCGGTAACCATCGGGTAAATTATCAATTAAAAACTGGATGTCTTCTACTGAAAACTGACTCTCAATGTTGTTGTGGCGTTCCTCAAAGAAAGTCTCGTCTTCGATAAACTTAACCTTCTTTTGCACTCGGATAAACGAAATACATTCGTTAATCATGATGCGGCGAATCCAACCTTCAAAACTGCCTTTGTGCTCAAAATGCTTAAGATTCGTAAACACTTTCATAAAAGCCGTAATCATAATGTCTTCCGCCTGATGGATATCTTTGATATACAGACGGCAAACACTCAACATTTTCGGTGCGAATTTGGCATAAATCTGATGTTGCGCATGGCGATTGTTCTCGACAGCCAACTCGATCAATTCTTTTTCGTCTTTATGTAAGTTGATTACTTTCAAAACTATTAGTTAGTGTTTCTATTAGCATAGACGAATGTCGATAAAAAAGGGTTGCATCACAATTTGAAAATTTTTCAATTTGGAGATTTGAAAATTAAAAACCCCAGTAAAAAAAGGCTTTACAGTGGTAAATATTTTTAAAAAAAATTATTTTTTTCTTTCAATAACGTAATTCACCATCAAAGAAAGTGCTTCTCTGTATTCCGATTGAGGGAAATTTTGAAGGATTTGAAGCGCTTCTCCCTGAAACTGCATCATTTTTTGTTCGGCATACTGCAAACCGTTTTTGTCTTTTACAAATTGGATAACTTCTTTGACGCGCTTCTTGTCTTTGTTGTGGTTTTTAATCGAATTGATGCACCAACTTTTTTCTTTATCAGTACAGTTGTTCAAGGCATGAATCAACGGTAAAGTCATTTTTTGCTCTTTAATATCTATACCGGTGGGTTTACCGATAGCGTCATCAGTATAATCAAATAAATCATCTTTGATTTGAAAAGCCATTCCTATCAACTCGCCGAACTTGCGCATGGCTTCAACCTGAGTTTCATCCTCAGAGACCGATTTGGCACCAAGAGCACAGCAGGATGCAATTAATGTCGCTGTTTTTTTGCGAATGATTTCGTAGTAAACCTCTTCGATAATATCTAATCTTCGGGCTTTTTCAATTTGGAGTAATTCGCCTTCACTCATTTCACGAACTGCTACCGAGATGATTCTAAGCAAATCGAAATCACCATAATCAATAGACAACAACAATCCTTTAGACAACAAATAATCGCCTACCAAAACGGCTATTTTGTTTTTCCATAAAGCGTTGATTGAGAAAAAACCGCGTCGGCGATTGCTATCGTCTACTACATCATCATGGACTAAAGTGGCGGTGTGAATCAACTCGATTACTGAAGCACCGCGATAGGTTCTTTCGTTAACTTGACTTGTTTCGGAAAGCATTTTGGCTACCAAAAAAACAAACATTGGTCGCATTTGTTTGCCCTTTCGATTGACAATATAATAGGTAATTCGATTTAACAACGCCACCTTTGAAGTCATCGATTCATAGAACTTTTTTTCAAAAAGCTCCATTTCCTCTTGTATAGGTTTTTTTATTTGCGAAGTAATATTCATTAAAATAAACCGAATTCCATCGGGCATTCAAAGATACAACAAAGCCATCGTTTGAAAAAAATATTTACGTTTGATTAAACCTTTTTCAAGAATAGCATTCAAAGCAATGAACCAAAAATTAAAATATATGAAAATTAAAAATTTGATATTAGGAGCAACCTTAACTGTGCTTGTGCTAAGTTGTAGCAAAGATGACAGTAACAATACTGCTTCAGAAGATTTGACCGAGGCTAGAGTAAGTGCCAAAATTGATTTGGTAACCGAAGATGTTTCAAAAATTGTCGACGAACAATTTGCCCTTCAAGTGAATCCATCAGCCGGAAGAAACAGTCAAGAAACGGCATCATTACCGCCATGTGTAACCATTGATATTCAATTAACCGCTAACAGTTGGACCAGAACTTTAACATTTGACAATTGTGAACTCCCTAACGGAAATGTACTTGATGGAACCATCATAGTGAGCGGCAGTTTGAATTTTGATACACCATCTCATACCATCAGCTACAGTTTTGTTGACTTTTATCACAATGATATTTTAGTGGAAGGGAATCGCACCGTAGTTCGTTCTATTCAAAGCACTACAGTGCAAGCAGCACCGCATCCTGTAGCCAATATGTCTATTGATATGCATCTGACGTTTCCGAATGGGAATCAGTATCAC
Organism: Flavobacterium sp.; assembly: GCF_044373165.1. GTDB lineage: Bacteria > Bacteroidota > Bacteroidia > Flavobacteriales > Flavobacteriaceae > Flavobacterium. The sequence continues at coordinate 1,696 of NZ_JBILQL010000096.1, read as the reverse complement.
AGAGTAGGAAACCGTATTCGCGAAATGATTGAAGGTTTTGGTACTCCAGCGCTTTGGGCTGACAATGTATTTTCAATCTCCGGTAATTGGACTACTACTTTCCCTGCCGGTACCAGAACATCTACCATTACTACTCCGTTAAGAGCAGAAGCCGGTTGTCCTCATATCGTTAGCGGTGTAATTACCACTGTAAGAAACAACAATACAGGGACTTTGGATTATGGCAACGGCGACTGCGATAATCAAGCCACTTTAACCGTAAACGGTAATACAACCACTATTACTTTGGGGAATTAATTTAGTTGACTTAGTTATAAATGATGAAAACTCTCGACAAACCGTCGGGAGTTTTTTTATGATTTATTGGCCAATTGACCACAGGCAGCATCAATATCTTTACCGCGGCTGCGACGCACTTTAGCAACGATGTCATTTCGTTCCAGAGCTTGGATGTAATTGTTGATAGCTTCATCAGACGCTTGCTGAAATTCTCCGTCGTCAATAGGATTGTATTCGATTAAATTGACTTTACACGGTACGTATTTGCAGAACTTCACCAAAGCATCAATAGAAGCTTTGTCATCGTTAATACCTTTCCAAACTACATATTCATAAGTCACTTTGCTTTTGGTTTTTTGGTACCAATACTGCAAAGCTTCTCTCAGTTCGGTTAACGGAAAGTTTTTGGTAAAAGGCATGATGTGATTTCGAGTCGATTCTATAGCCGAATGCAAGGACACGGCTAATTTGAATTTGACCTCATCGTCTGCCATCTTTTTAATCATTTTGGAAACGCCCGATGTAGAAACAGTAATGCGTTTGGGCGACATGCCTAAACCTTCTTCCGAAGAAATCATCTCAATGGCTTTCATCACATTGTTGTAATTCATCAACGGTTCGCCCATTCCCATAAAAACAATGTTGGATAGCGGTCGGTTATAATACAAACGGCTTTCCCTGTCTATGGCCACGACTTGATCGTAAATCTCGCCCGGTTCTAAGTTTCGCATTCTTTTTAAACGAGCGGTAGCGCAAAAATTACAATCTAAACTACAGCCAACCTGACTCGAAACACAAGCCGTAGTGCGGGTTTCAGTTGGAATTAAAACACTTTCTACTATTAAACCATCGTGCAAACGAACCGCATTTTTCACCGTGCCGTCTTCACTGCGTTGCATTTGATCGACTTTGACATGATTGATTACGAAATGTTTTTCCAACATGGCTCGAGTTTCCTTAGACACGTTAGTCATATCCTCAAAACTGTGAGAAGCTTTGCTCCACAACCATTCGTACACCTGATTGCCGCGAAATGCTTTGTCACCGTTGGCTACAAAAAAATCACGCAATTGGGTTTTGGTTAAACTTCGGATGTCTTTTTTCTCGATTTCCATGGCGCAAAGTTAGTAATTAGTAATTAGTGATTGGTAATTAGCCGCTATAATATAACAAACTGCAGTTTTGATATGCCTTTGTAGGTTTTGACAGCGACATATAATTAGATAACTTTGTAAAAAACAATAACCATGCACTTTCTTTCCGACGAATTAGACCAATACGTAACCCAACATTCCCAAGACGAACCCGAATTGTTGGCGCAGTTGAATAGAGAAACCCATTTGAAAATCCTGCAACCACGGATGTTGAGCGGGCATTTTCAGGGACGCGTTTTGAGTATGTTGTCGAAAATCATCCA
>NZ_JBILQL010000022.1:0-33465 GCF_044373165.1 Flavobacterium sp. | reverse complement strand
TAAAACCTGTTCCTTAATCTTCTCCAATTCGTCCTTCATCATCACCACCAATTTCTGCATTTCGGAATGGTTGGATTTTGAACCCATGGTGTTGATTTCTCTACCCATTTCCTGAGTGATAAAACCAAGTTTTCTACCATTGGCTTCCGTTCCGGCGAGGGTTTCTATGAAATAGTTTAAGTGGTTTTCCAAACGGACTTTCTCTTCGGTAATATCATATTTTTCGAGGTAAAAAATCAATTCTTGTTCGAAACGGTTTTCGTCTACGTTTTCTTTAAGTTCCTCTAAAGCCGTTCTCAATCTGGTCTTTACCGTTTCCACACGCTCGGCATCATAAGACACGGCATTGTTCATCAGCGTCATGATGTTGGCAATGCGATGTAAAAATTCTTTTTCCAAAGAAACGCCTTCGTCTTTTCGGAACTGCACAATATTTTCCAGAGCCTCATCAATCACCGTTTGGATTTTCTTCCACTCGTTTTCATCAATTTCATCGCGCTCGGTTTTTAAGGCATCGGGCATTCTTACAGCCATTTTCATTAATTCGGTCTCATCAGCATTGGGAATGACGGCTTTCATTTGGTTGATATATCCTTTGACAATAGGCACGTTTATTTTAGACGAAGTTTCTTCCCCGGTTACCTCTACATAAAGCGAAAAATCAATTTTACCACGCTCTAATCTTTGCGAAAGTTGGTTGCGCAATCCCAATTCCATTTCTCTGAAAACAGAAGGCATACGCGTGTTTAAATCCAACCCTTTGCTGTTGAGTGATTTGATTTCTACGGTAATCTTTTTGGTTGGTAATTGCAAAGTTGCTTTCCCGAAACCGGTCATCGATTGTATCATTCGTGTAATTTAATAGACTTCAAATATAAATAAAAGTAATTAGTAATTGGTGATTAGTAATTAGCATCTTCAACAAGAGTAATCACTATTGGCTAGTTACTCTTCGCTTTTTTGGTGACCAAATAAACGCCGACAAATATTAAAGTTGCCGATACCATTTTTACCCAAGTCAGTTGGTCTTTGCCTAAACTCATGGCGAAAATGGTGGCAAAAAGCGGTTGCAGATAAATAAAAACCGCTACGGTTGTGGGTTTCAATTCGCGCATAGAAACCAAGTTGAGTAAATAGGTCATAAACGTGGTAAAAACCACCACAAAGCCTATTTCCCAAAGAATCACCACAGGCAAAGTTTGCCATTGAATTTCTTGGTATTCACTCCAACCAAACGGAATCACCATCAGCAAACCGAATGTATAAATCCATTTTACGAAAGTGAATGCGTTATATTTGTCCATTAGTTTCTTAACAACAATCAGGTAAAAACCATAAGAAATGGCATTAATGAAAACCAAAAAATTGCCCAAAGAAGCATTCGTAGCGTTGCCTATAGATTGACCATACAATATCAAAAATCCGGTACCGAAAAGACCGAGTAAAATCCCGATAATTTTCCGAACCTCCATGCGTTCTTTCATGATAATAGCCGATAATATCAAAACGATAATCGGCGTTGTTACCATTATCACGGCAGATGAAATAGGCGAAGTATAACTCAATCCTTTAAAGAAAGTAAGCATGTTCAATGCCACGCCAAAGAAAGCCGCTGCTATAATTCGGGGAAAGTCGTTGCGGTTTATTTTTTCTTTAGGCCCTAAGAAGGAAACCAACCAAAACAGTATCGTTGCCCCAAAAACCCTTAACAAAATAAAACCATATGGTTTTACATAAGTTGGCATCACGTCTTTGGCAACCGTAAATGAAATACCGTAAATAACCGATACCATAGTGGCGGCCAACAAAGCCCAATTGCGCTTACTCATGCGATAAAAAAGCAATGGCTTGTTGGACTACTTTCGGACTGTTACCCACAAAAATTTGGCCGTCGGCTAGGATTACCGGACGGGATAAAAAAGTGTAATGTTCCAAAATATATCTTTTAAAATCGGCTTCAGAGAGTTTTTCGTCTTTCAATCCCATTTCCTTGTAAAGGGTGGCTCTTTTGCTGAAAAGTGCTTCATAACTACCCGCCATTTGTGCCATTTCCTCCACTTGCTTCACCGTCATCGGTTCGGTTTTGATGTCTTGCAACTGAAAAGTATCCAAATTCGGCAAAGATTTCAAAATACGTTGACACGTACTGCAGGTCTTCAAATGATATATTTTTCGCATGTCCAAAAGTTTAACAATTCACCCCACAAAAATACGCGGTTATCACTTGGTAAATTAGTATTTTTATCAAAAAAATTATGGACACCTCATTTAAAATCTGGGAAACGAACCGACAGTTATACCTCAAACTCCTCGACAATTATACCTTGGAACAGCTCAACAAAATTCCCGAAGGTTTCAGTAACAACCTAATCTGGAATTTAGGTCATATTATTGTGGCACAACAAGGCTTGGTTTATCGCCTTTCGGGCTTGCCGGTAAACGTTTCCGACGAAATGACCAATACCTATAAAAACGGTTCTAAACCAACTTGCCAAACCACTCAAGCCGAAGTGGATGAGCTAAAAACGCTATTGATTTCTTTAATGGAAAAGACCAAAGCCGACTTCGCCGCCGGAAAATTTCAACACTATACTGAATACACTACCGGAACCGGATTCCATTTGGCTTCCACCGCCGAAGCCATCGAATTTAACAACTACCACGAAGCCTTACATTTAGGGTTTATGATGAATATTCGAAAGTTTATTTAGGAGCTAATCCGGTCTCGTCTTGTGACGAGACTCTATCTTTTTTACTTTTGCCAAAGCAAAAAAGGATGCCGCTGCTATCCGGGCTATAAAACAAAAAACTACCTTTGACAAAATTTTTATTACAATGAAGTTTAACACCAAAGTCATACATGGTAACCAACACCATGAAGAAGTTACCGGAGCCGTAATGCCACCGGTTTTTCAAACCTCAACCTATGCTCAAACTTCACCCGGGAAACCCGTAGGTGATTATGAATACAGCCGTGCTGCGAATCCAACCCGTCAAGCTTTAGAAGATGCTCTAGCCAGTATCGAAAATGGCGCTCGTGGTTTGGCTTTTGCCTCAGGATTAGCCGCAACCGACTGTTTATTGCGAATGTTCAAAGCCGGTGACGAAATCATCGCGATGGACGATTTATATGGTGGAACTTACCGTTTGTTCACTCGTTTGTACAACAATAGCGGCATCAAATTCCATTTCGTTGACATGACTGATTTAGACAAATTACAATCATTAATCAATGAAAATACGAAATTGGTTTGGGTAGAAACGCCAACCAATCCCTTGATGAAATTGGCTGACATTGCCGAGATTGCGAAAATCACTAATAAACACAACATCCTTTTTGCAGTTGACAATACTTTTGCCACGCCTTATTTGCAAAAACCATTAGACTTAGGCGCCGATATCGTAATGCATTCGGCTACAAAATACTTGGGCGGACATTCTGATGTAATTGCCGGTGCTCTGATTATCAAAGACAAAACATTAGGGGATGAATTACATTTCAAACAATTTGCCACCGGTGGAACACTAGGTCCAATGGACAGTTTCTTAGTGTTGCGCGGCATCAAAACATTACATTTGCGCGTACAAAGACATTGTGAAAACGGAGAAAAAGTAGCTAACTTTTTGGCCAATCATCCTGAAGTAGATAAAGTGTTCTATCCCGGATTGCCGGATCATCCGTTTCATGATATTGCCAAAAAACAAATGAGCGGTTTTGGCGGCATGGTGTCGTTTACCTTCAAATCGGGTAAAAAAGAAGAGGCGATTTCGTTTTTAGAAAACCTAAAAGTATTCACCTTGGCCGAATCGCTTGGCGGTGTGGAGTCGTTGGCGAATCATCCGGCTTTAATGACACATGCTTCCATTCCTGAGGACAAACGCAAAGAAGTTGGAATTACCGACGATTTGGTTCGTTTAAGCGTTGGTGTTGAAGACATAGACGATTTGTTATCCGACTTAGAACAGGCTTTCAGATAAACTAAAAAAGCTCCGAAATTCGGAGCTTTTTTTTGTGTTTTATTGATTAGAATCCGTAATTCACGCCAACGCCAATAACCTGACGGGTTTGGAAGCCTGAGAAAGCATTGTCATCATAAATGGTTTGAAAAGCAAAGTTAGTGGTCAAATATTTATTCACTTTCATCACTATATTCAAAGTATAATCGATATCAATATTGTATGGATCTTCTAAATAGTTTGTATAGGAGTTGAAAATGTTTTCGGCAGTAACATTCTCCATAATTTTGAACTTGTAATAAGCGTTTACCGCAGCTCCAAACTCATAACGAGAGGTTTCACCTTGAGCCACACCAAAAGAAGTCCCTAATTCAGTAAACTGTTTATTTACCATGATTACTTTAGATGTAGCCGGAGCGACGTTAATTTTAAAATTTTCATTTTTCTTCCACATCATACCGGGACCAAACTGAATGAATACAGGTGACAAAAAATGGGAGGTTTTAATGCTGTTGTTTGCCGGGTCAAAACCTGAGTCAAACTGCGTTCTGAAATTAAAGAAGAAGGAATAATACCATTCTCCTGAAGCCTTTTTACCCAACAAAGAATTGAATTCTAATCGGTCATCGGTTTTTTGCAATTCCTGACCTGAAATTTTAGTTAACCCATAATTAGCATTTAACTTGTTGTCCCAAGTCCAAGTATCACTTTTATAATTAAAGTCGTATTTCAATCCCATATTTCCTGCAATACTAGATTGTCCACCTGCTAACCAATTATTAAAACTGGCTTGATTGGCTAAAAAGGTAAATACACCTTTTTTTTCCCAACCGTTTGGTTTTTGTTCTTGGATTTTGGCGATGGTTTCTTCCGTCTTTTTTAGCAGCTCTTTTTCACTGACTTGTGCTTGTGTTACACTAGTTAAGAAAAGGGAAGCGAGTGCTAATCGAAGTGTTATCTTATTCATATTTAAAAAAATTTGCTGCAAAGGTAATATTCCCTTTGGCAATTGCAAATGATTCTATCTTGCTTTTTTAAAGAGCGGCACTGCCGAACAAGCCTCGCCATACATAATGCTTTTGGCAAAGGGTTGGAGCTTTTGAACCGCCATAATGTAGGCGCTTTCCGGAACCGGTTTTTTAGAACATCCTTTTATAATTACCGGTTTATCTTGGTATATTGAATAATCAAGCGTTGGCAAAATATCTTGGTATAAAGCTGTATTCAAATCCGTTATATCTCCCAAAACTACTTTTTGAGCAAATGGGGCAACATAAGTGGTTACTAAAATGGTAGCCCAAGCCGGTACAATGGCATCGGTTGAACAATGAATAGCTACAAAATGGTTCTGGTATTGCGCCCAATCATGGTTTTTAAGGGCTTCGCGAAAGTCTTTTTCTTTGAGAAGAAAACCTTCCAACAGCCATTGTGCCATGTCTATTTGTGTCCGAATGCCGTTGGGATAATAATCTTCCAAATCGAAAACTTCGAGGGCGGAGTTGGCTACTCTGTTGATGATTTCGTCCATTTTTTAAGTCTTAAGGTTTAAGGTCTTAAAGTCTTAAAGTCAATAAGACGAATCTTTTGACTTTATAACTTTTGACTTTTGACTATTAAAGCATTCCCAGTTCTAACTTGGCTTCTTCACTCATTAAATCTTTGCTCCAAGGCGGATCAAAAGTAATTTCTACTTCGCAAGATTTTACGGTATCTATTTTAGTGATTTTTTCTTCTACTTCGCGTGGTAAAGTTTCCGCTACCGGACAATTAGGCGAAGTTAAAGTCATTAAAACTTTTACTTCGTTGTCTTCATTAATCATTACATCATAAATTAATCCTAATTCGTAAATGTCAACCGGGATTTCCGGATCATAAATGCCTTTGAGCACTTTGACTACGTTTTCGCCTAAATTGATATCGTCTTTAAATTCTTCCATACTTATTCATTTTTAGCATTAAATGCCAAAGCATACATTTTTAATTTTTTAATCATCGAAACCAAACCGTTGGCACGTGTGGGTGACAAATGTTCTTTGAGTCCGATTTCGTCAATAAAATCAGTGTTGGCGTCTAAAATATCCGAGGCTTTTTGGTTGGAAAATGAGCGAATCAGAATCGCAATAATGCCTTTGGTCAAAATAGCATCGCTGTCGGCAGTGAAAACTACCTTACCCTCTTTTTGCTCGGCATGAACCCAAACTTTAGACTGGCAACCGGTGATGATATTTTCTTCGGTTTTGTATTGTTCTTCTATTAAGGGCAATCCTTTTCCAAGGTCGATTATGTATTCGTAACGTTGCATCCAATCATCAAACATCGAAAACTCGTCTACAATTTCGTCTTGTATTTCTTTTATGCTCATTCCTTCTCTTTGGCTAATTCGACTATTTTATTAACTAATTTTTCAATGGCTGACGGTGGAAAACCATGGTCAAAATCAGGCGATTCAAACTCTTGATCTTGGAAGCGAATTTTTAAATTAGCTATGGCAGCTCCGTCATACAGTCTTTTTTGTGTTGGGTCTTTCAGTTTTGGCACTTCTTCCAAATTGATTTTGCCAAAAGCAGCTACTAATTCCTTCCAATCGGCATCAGAAATATTAATTTCTTCGGGCAATGTTGATTCGCTTCGGTCTCTTGAAATGGTTGCCTTTTGATTGATAATGACAATTTTTTGGTAAAACCCACGGGTATTCGCTGTGTATTGAATGGTGGTGTTGGTCAAATCGTTTTGGGCTTCATTGGTACAACTTTTTCCGAGGAAAATAGCTAGAAAAATCATAGTAATTGCTTTCATCTGTCTTTGTTTTTAAGATAACATCATTTGGGCTTTCTTTACCGCTTCTACCATGGCGTCGATTTCTTCCTTGGTATTGTAAAAAGCGAAACTCGCTCTTATGGTTCCCGGGATTTGGAAGAAATCCATAATCGGCTGTGCGCAATGATGTCCGGTGCGCACCGCTATTCCAAGCTTATCGATAATTGTGCCAATATCATATGGATGTATCCCATCGATGTTAAACGAAATTACGGAAGTTTTTTCTTTTGCCGTACCGAAAATTTTCAATCCTTCAATCTCCAGTAATTTTTGAGTAGCATATTCCAGTAATTCGTGTTCGTATTTTGCAATGTGATCGAAACCAATTGTATTTAAATAATCAATCGCTGTTCCAAGTACAATTCCATCAGCTATATTAGGCGTTCCGGCTTCAAATTTATGCGGCAAATCGGCATAAGTGGTTTTCTCAAAAGTTACCGTGGCAATCATTTCGCCGCCGCCTTGGTAAGGTGGTAATTTGCGCAACCATTCTTCTTTTCCGTATAAAATTCCGATACCGGTTGGACCACAAATTTTATGTCCTGAAAACACGTAGAAATCACAATCCAATGCTTGAACATCGGGTTTTAAATGCGGTGTGGCTTGCGCGCCGTCGATTAAAATGGCAGCACCAACTTCATGCGCTTTATCAATCATTTCCTTAATCGGATTAATGGTTCCCAAGGCATTTGAAATATGATTTACGGTGACAACTTTGGTTTTAGTCGAAAGTAATTTATCGTATTCCGACATAATCAATTCGCCTTTTTCATTCATTGGAATGACTTTCAATATTGCGCCTGTTTTTTCGCAAAGCATTTGCCATGGCACTATATTGCTGTGGTGTTCCAAAGCAGAAACCAAAACCTCATCGCCGGGTTTTAAAAAAGCTGCAAAACCGTTGGCAATCGCATTGATTCCGTGGGTTGTACCGGAAGTAAAAATCACTTCGTGAGCGTGTTGGGCGTTGATATGCTGTTGGATTTTCCCTCGGGAAACCTCATAAGCATCGGTAGCCAATTGGCTTAAAGTGTGCACACCACGATGAATGTTGGCGTTGATTTCTTGATAGTATTTAGAAATGGCATCAATCACCACTTGGGGTTTTTGTGAAGTCGCTCCGTTGTCAAAATAAACGAGTGGTTTGCCGTTTACTTTTTGGGAAAGTATCGGAAAATCGGCTCTGATTTTTTGGATGTCTAACATGGTATTATTTAGAAAAATTCTAAATACAAAAGTAGCTAAAATGGATTTGTTAATTGCTAAACAAATATTAATATTTTGTGATTTTAAACCATATAAGTCAACTAAGAAAACAGAAGCTGAAATGAACTTAAATGGCTTATTATGGTTCAAATTTTATAAATTGCTTGAAAATTAATTCCCATGAAAAAATTCTTCAAAATCTTTGCTGTTTTATTGTTGATTGCTCTAGTTTATCTGCGCATTGAAATTTATCCGCAATTGGATATTATCACAGGATTTTCGGCCAAGAGTGTGGCTTCCGGACATTTTATTGATAGCAGAAGTTTGGAAACCATCCAAAAAGGCGACAATGACATTGACAAAGTAGATTGGGCAACCAATGAAATCAATGAAAGTGAAAAATTTGTAACCTCAAAAGTTTACGGCTTAAAAGCCCGTAAAGCCATTTACCGAGAAGGCTTGGGTGCCACGTTAATCAACGATGATTTTGATGTTACTAAGCCTTACAACGTTCCGAAAAGAAGTTTATCCCAAAGCGATTTACCTTATCCTTACGGGAACGGCAATCCGGTAGATACCAGTTTTGCCGAATTAGAGGCGTTCCAATTGCAAAAAGCTGTAGAAGAAGCCTTTGATAAAGAAGGCGAGAAGAACAAAAGAACCCGCGCTGTAGTAGTCTTGTACAAAGGCCGTTTGGTGGCCGAAAAATATGCACCCGGTTTTACGGCTACTTCTAAAATTTTGGGTTGGTCGATGACGAAAAGCATAACGGCTACTTACTTTGGCATACTCCAAAAACAAGGGAAAATCGACATTATGAAACCGGCTCCGATTGCGGCTTGGAAGAATGACCAACGTTCAAAAATTACGATTAACGATTTGCTGCACATGAATTCGGGCTTGGAATGGGATGAAGATTACGGTAAGATTTCCGATGTGACCAAAATGCTTTTCATTACAGAAGATATGACCAAGCCTCAAATTGATAAACCTTTGGTGGGTAAACCAAATAACACTTGGAATTACTCTTCGGGAACGACGAATTTGTTGTCGGGTATTTTGCGTCAACAATTCAAAACGCACCAAGAGTATTTGGATTTTTGGTACGGTAGTTTGTTTGATAAAATCGGAATGGACTCGGCTTTAGTAGAAGTTGACATGGCTGGCAATTTTGTGGGTTCGTCTTATGGTTGGGCAACCCCACGCGATTGGGCCAAGTTTGGCTTACTCTATTTAAACCAAGGCAACTGGAATGGCGAACAAATTTTTAATCCGAGCTGGGCGAAATACGTGGCCACGCCAACCAACACTTCTAATGGTCAATACGGCGCGCAATTTTGGTTAAATGCCGGCGGAAAATTCCCCGATGTGCCACGCGATATGTTTTACTGCAGTGGTTACCAAGGGCAAATGGTAGCCGTTTTCCCGAGTCATGACTTGGTAGTGGTTCGCATGGGATTGAGCGAAGAGTTTGATTTTAACGGACTGTTGAGCGAGATTGTTGGGAGTTTGAAACAAGACAACAAAAACGCAAAAAACTAACTAGCTAGCCCCGATTGCAGTGAAAATCTCGTCTTTTTGGACGAGATTGTAACGGAAAGCGGGAAAACGGACACCAAGAATGCCTAAGCCTTTCGCTCCTGATTTTATAAATCAAACCCTAAGTTCACGCCTAATTTGGTAGCGATGATTTTAGTGATTCTTTGTTTTAATTCCGGGATTTTGATGCTTTCGATGACTTCGTTGGAGAAGGCGTACATCAGTAGTGCTTTGGCTTCTTTCTTCGGAATACCGCGTTGTTGCATGTAGAACATGGCCGTTTCGTCTAACTGTCCGATGGTACAACCGTGGGAACATTTTACGTCATCGGCAAAAATTTCTAATTGCGGTTTGGCGTTGATAGTAGCTTTATCGCCTAACAAAATGTTGTTGTTTTGTTGGAAGGCATCGGTTTTTTGCGCTTCTTTTTCCACATAAATCTTACCGTTAAAAACACCGGTTGAACTGTCGGCCAATATGGTTTTGTAGTTCTGGTGGCTTTCGCAATTCGGCGTCGCGTGATTTACTAAAGTGTAATGATCCACATGTTGCTTGTCGCCAATAATGGTTATGCCTTTTAAAGTCGAATCGATTCTTTCGCCGAAGTGATAGAAATTCAGGTTATTTCTGGTGATGTTGCCGCCAAAAGAAAACGTGTGTACCGAAACGCGACTTTCTTGTTTTTGGGAAATATAAGTGTTGTCAATTAGGTTGGCCGATTGCAAATCGTTTTGGATTTTGTAGTAATCTACGATAGCGCGTTTTTGGGCAAAAATCTCAGTTACTGAATTCGTCAGTACTGGGTTTTCGTTTAAACTTTGGTGTCTTTCGATGATTTGCACGTGTGCATTTTCGCCTACAATAACCAAATTTCTTGGTTGCACCATCAAAGCATTTTCTTTTCCGGTAGAAAAATAAATGATTTCGATTGGCTTTTCGACTACTTTGCTTTTGGGAATGTTGATGTACGCACCTTCATTGGCGAATGCGGTATTTAAACTGGTTAAACTTTCGTCTTTGTTGGCGATTTTATTGAAATACTCATCGATAATCATTTTGTATTTCGGTTTGTTTAAAGCCGATGACATTAAGCAGACATCCAGACTGTCGTGAGTTGTAGCTGATAAAAAAGAAGCAAATTTTCCATCTATAAAAATCACTTTATAGGTGTCGATTTCGTGTAGGAAATACTTTTTAACCTCGGCAAACTCGACTGCATTTTCATGCTTAGGAAATACTGAATAGTCGTTTTTTAATATTGCATTTAGCGATGTATATTTCCAAGCCTCCTCTTTTTTAGTAGGGAAACCTTTGTTTTCAAAGTTTTTGATGGCCGAAGTGCGCAGGTCGTGTAACGGTGAAGTCACATCGATTTGCTCTTCGAAAGCCATGAAAGACGAAATGAGTTTTTCTTTTAATTCCATTTTTTTGTCTTAATGTCTTAATGTGTAAATGTCGAAAGTCAAGTAGTTTTTCTTTATGACTTTTGACTTTATAACATTAGACTAATTCCGCTTTAATCCAATCGTATCCTTTTTCTTCTAACTCAAGCGCTAAGGAAGCATCGCCTGATTTTACAATTTTTCCGTCCATTAAAACGTGTACAAAATCGGGCACGATATAGTCTAACAAACGTTGGTAGTGCGTGATTACTAATACCGCGTTGTTTTCGTTTTTAAGCTTATTAACGCCATTGGCCACAATTCTCAAGGCATCGATGTCTAAACCTGAATCGGTTTCGTCAAGGATGGCTAATTTGGGTTCCAACATGGCCATTTGGAAAATTTCATTACGTTTCTTTTCACCGCCTGAGAAACCTTCGTTTAAGGAACGCGATAAAAACTTGCGGTCGATTTCTAATAATTCCGATTTCTCACGGATTAGTTTCAGCATTTCATTCGCCGGCATTTCTTCTTTGCCATTGGCTTTGCGGCTTTCGTTGATGGCGGTTTTCATAAAATTGGTCACCGAAACACCCGGGATTTCTACCGGATATTGGAACGATAAGAAAACACCTTTGTGTGCTCTTTCTTCCGGAGCCAATTCTGAAATGTCTTCTCCTTCCAAAAGGATTTCGCCTTCGGTTACTTCGTAATTTTCATTTCCGGCAATGATGGAAGAAAGTGTGCTTTTTCCGGCACCGTTTGGTCCCATGATGGCATGTACTTCACCGGCATTCACCGTTAGGTTGATTCCTTTTAATATTTCTTTGTCTTCTACTGAAGCGTGTAAATTTGTTATCTGTAACATATGATTTGAAGATTTGAAGATTTGAGAATTTGAAGATGTTATTTCCATTTTCTAAAATCTACTTTCTATTTTTTTAAATTATTATTCTTAGTCAACTTGAATCATTTTCAAATCTTCAAATTGACACATTTTCAAATTAACCTACTGAACCTTCTAATGAAATTTCCAATAATTTTTGCGCTTCAACGGCAAATTCCATTGGCAACTTGTTTAAAACGTCTTTACTGAAACCGTTTACAATTAACGCAATAGCTTTTTCGGTTGGAATTCCTCTTTGATTACAATAGAAAACTTGGTCTTCTCCGATTTTGGACGTTGTCGCTTCGTGTTCAATTTTAGCCGAAGCATTTTTGCTTTCGATGTAAGGGAAAGTATGTGCTCCGCAATTGTTACCCATCAACAACGAGTCGCATTGAGAGAAATTACGAGCGTTATCGGCTCTGGCGCCAATTTGCACCAAACCTCTATAACTGTTTTGTGATTTTCCGGCCGAAATACCTTTGGAAATAATAGTTGATTTGGTGTTTTTACCCAAATGAATCATCTTGGTTCCGGTATCGGCTTGTTGGAAATTATTGGTTACGGCTATCGAATAAAATTCGCCGATAGAATTGTCTCCTTTCAAAATAACTGAAGGATATTTCCAAGTGATGGCCGAACCGGTTTCGACTTGTGTCCAAGAAATTTTGGCATTTTTCTCGCAGAAACCTCTTTTGGTTACAAAGTTGAAAACACCGCCTTTGCCTTCTTTATTCCCCGGATACCAGTTTTGAACGGTAGAGTATTTGATTTCGGCATCTTCCAGCGCAATTAACTCAACAACCGCTGCGTGTAATTGATTTTCATCTCTGCTTGGTGCTGTACAACCTTCCAAATACGAAACATAACTGCCTTCATCAGCAATCAACAATGTTCTTTCGAATTGCCCTGTTCCGGCTTGGTTGATACGGAAATACGTGGACAATTCCATTGGACAACGAACGCCTTTTGGAATATAACAAAAACTTCCGTCAGAGAAAACCGCTGAATTCAACGCGGCATAAAAATTATCTTTTTGAGGCACAACTGTCCCCAAATATTTCTGAACCAACTCCGGATATTCGCGAATCGCTTCGGATATACTCATGAAAATGATGCCTTTTTCAGCTAATGTTTTTTTGAAAGTTGTAGCTACAGAAACCGAATCGACTACAATATCCATAGCGATATTGTTCATTTTTTTCTGCTCATCGATTGAAATACCCAACTTTTTGTACATCGCCAAAAGTTCAGGATCAACATCGTCTAAGGTTTTATTAGGATCGGCCTTTTTGGGTGCTGAGTAATAAGAAATCGCTTGGAAATCGGGTTTTTCGTACTGTACGTTGGCCCAATCCGGTTCAATCATTTCTTGCCAAGCCCTAAACGCTTCGATGCGCCAATCGGTCATCCATTGCGGTTCTTCTTTTTTCAAAGAAATGGCGCGAACAATGTCTTCATTGAGCCCAATAGGAAACGTCTCCGACTCTAAGTCGGTGTAGAAGCCGTATTCGTATTCTTTGTTTTCGAGTTCGACTTTTAAATCGTCTTCAGTATATTTTGCCATAGTATTATGCTAAAGTGAGAATGATTCTCCGCATCCGCAGGTTCGGGATGCATTTGGATTATTGAATACAAATCCTTTTCCGTTCAATCCGCCCGAAAACTCTAAAATGGTTCCGGCCAAATACAAAAACGATTTTTTTTCGACTGCAATTTTTACATTATTGTCTTCGAAAACCTTGTCGTTTTCTCCTATTGCTTTGTCAAATTTTAATTCATAAGACAAGCCCGAGCAACCGCCACTTTTAACGCCTACACGAACGTAATCTTTAGTCGCATCAAAACCGTCTTCTTGCATCATGTTGATGATTTTTTGGCTCGCTGTATCAGAAACTTTAATCATGCTTATTTTGATTTTGTCTAAATTAATGTGCAAATTTAAGACAAATATCTGTTTTTACTACAATTGGTAACATTTTTATAACTAATGTTAGGATAGAAAAAAATGATTTTTAATTCTGTAAATTTGTGACAAACATTAAAACATGAAAATATACCCTATAGAAGCCGGAAATTTTAAGTTGGATGGCGGTGCTATGTTTGGCGTGGTTCCTAAAACCATTTGGCATAAAACCAATCCTGCAGACGAGAACAATTTGATTGATATTGCTGCGAGATGTATGCTTATCGAAAAAGGGAATCGCCTAATTTTGATAGATACCGGGATGGGCAATAAACAATCGGATAAGTTTTTCGGGTATTATTCGCTTTGGGGAACGCATTCGCTTGATTCTTCTTTGGCCCGATACGGTTTCCATCGCGATGATGTGACCGATGTTTTTATGACGCATTTGCATTTTGACCATTGTGGTGGAAGCGTGAATTGGAACAAAGATAAAACCGGTTATGAAGTTGCTTTTAAAAATGCGAAGTTCTGGACGAATAACAACCATTGGGAATGGGCTACTAAGCCAAATGCGAGAGAAAAAGCTTCTTTCCTTTCCGAAAATATTCTGCCGATGCAAGAAAGCGGTCAATTGAATTTTATTCAAAGACCGGAAGGTGATTTTGGGATTTCAGATGAAATGGGATTTGGGATTTATTATGTTGATGGTCATACCGAAAAAATGATGATTCCTCACATTCAGTACCAAGACAAAACCATCGTCTTTTGTGCTGATTTGATTCCGACTGCCGGACATTTACCACTGCCTTACGTTATGGGTTATGACACTCGACCACTTTTAACCATGCCGGAAAAAGGAAAGTTTTTAAATGCCGCTGCAGAAAATAATTTTTATTTATGGTTGGAGCACGACGCCCACAATCCAATCATTACCGTTGAAAACACTGAAAAAGGAGTGCGATTAAAAGAAGTCTTTTCATGTGAAGATCTTTTTTAATTTCTGATCTATTCATCATCGCTGAACTTGTTTTTACAAAAAGACTTGTAACAGATAACAGTATTTTCGATTAATTTAAAACTTCAGACTATCTGGTTTTGGCGGTGTTGTTCGTTTTTTATCCATTATATTTCTAAAAAATTACAGCTTCTGAAAGTCATTTTTATCCTGAAGAGATTGGCCGTTTTTTTTTGCGATTTTAAACAGAAAAAACATTACAAAAGCTAGTGTTTCTGAGGGTTAAATTAGAAAATAACAGTTGAAAAATTCGCTAAAATCAAAAGTGTTAAACGATTTAAAATCAATCCTTTTTATAAATTTGATTCACTGAATCTTAATGAAGTGTAGCTGCATTGTTGCCTAAATTATTGTTAATCCGATAAGTTAATGCTTTAAAAGAAATTAATTTTACGGTCTTACAGTTGTAAATCGTATTAAAATGAAAGGATTATTTATCAGTTTTATATCACTGTTGTCAATGACAACAGTCGCTCAAGAAGTTAGAGTGCCATCGTTTAAAAAAACACCTTTAACAGAAGAGCAACAACAACGTTGGAGTCATTTAGATTTAGAAACCGATTCGATTCCTGGAATGAGTGTAGATAAAGCTTATTCAGAAATCCTTAAAGGGAAAAAAGGAGCCAAAATCTTGGTAGGGGTTATCGATTCAGGAGTTGACATTAGTCATCCCGATTTAAAGTCGGTGATTTGGACCAACAAAAAAGAGGTTCCAAATAACGGAAAAGACGATGATAAAAACGGCTATACTGATGATGTTCACGGTTGGAATTTCTTAGGGAATTCAAACAATGAAACCCTTGAATTGGTACGCTATTTGAGAAAAGGCAATGATGGAAGTGCATTGTACCTAAAGGCGGAAAAAGATTTTGAAAAAGAATACAACGAGGTGTTTCCATACAAAGAAACGGTCGATTTGTTGGCTGATGCAGATAAAACCATCAGAGAACATCTGAAAAAAGACAATTATACTAAAGAAGATTTGAACAACATTGCTTCTGTTAAGTATGAATTATTTAAAAGTAAACGAATCATGCTGGCCTATGCAGAAGATACCGGTGATGATTTTAAGGCAAAATTGGAAGAGTTCAAAGAGTATGTTTACGACAAATTAAATTATAATTTAAACAAAGAATTCGACGGACGAAAACTGGTAGGAGACAATCCGGATGATATCAACGATAAGAAATATGGTAATAACATAGTGTACTCTAAAGACCGAAAAGATTCATCTCATGGTACACATGTAGCCGGAATTATTGCGCAACAAAGAAACAACAACCTTGGTGGTGACGGTGTGTCTACCAATGTTGAGATATTACCAATTCGAGCCGTTCCGAACGGAGATGAATACGATAAAGACATTGCATTGGCTATAAGATATGCTGTTGACAATGGAGCAAAAGTAATCAACGGAAGCTTCGGAAAAGATTATTCGCCACACAAAGAATGGGTTTGGGATGCCATGAAGTATGCAGAAAGCAAAGACGTTCTCATTGTTTTAGCAGCAGGAAATGACGGGAAAAATGTAGATGTTGAACCCAATTATCCTGAAGACACACCTGATAAAAAGACCGAGTTGGTTAACAATGTAATCAAAGTTGGCGCCATTAATTACAATTACGGAGAAGGTATTGTAGCTGATTTTTCTAATTATGGTGCTGAAAATGTTGATGTCTTTGCACCTGGAGTTAAGATATATGCAACCATTCCGGGCGGTAAATACAAATACGAGCAAGGAACATCAATGGCTTCGCCAAATGTAGCAGGTGTAGCAGCATTGATTAGGTCATATTATCCAAATTTAAAAGCAAATCAAGTCAAACAAATTATTATGACATCAGGAATGGCAATTAATTTAGACGTAACAGTTGGAGAAAATGGGCTCTCAATCCCTTTTTCAAAAACTTGTATTTCTGGAAAAATTGTAAATGCGTACAATGCTTTAAAAATGGCAGAAGAATTATCCAATCAAATAAAAAAAGAACCAAAACTCTAATTTTAGAGGAAGCCTTCGCGTTTCCTTACCAGCAAAATGATTAATAAATTTTTTATCCCTTTACTTTTGATAGCCTGCCTCAAGGTTGCTGCTCAATCTGATTGTTATTGGCAACAAAAAGCAGATTACAAAATGGAGGTAAATATGGATGTTAAATCCTATCAATACGACGGTAAACAAGAATTACTTTACACCAACAATTCCAATGATACTTTAAAGCGCGTTTACTATCATTTGTACAATAATGCTTTTCAGCCCGGAAGTGAAATGGATGCCAGGCTGCAATCCATCCCTGATCCGGACGCTCGTATGGCGGAAAAAATTAAAACTTCTGAGGGTAAAGAAATTAACAAAAGCAGAATATCGCAACTAAAACCGGATGAAATTGGTTTTCTGAAAATTTCGAATTTTAAACAAGACGGCGTCACTGCTGCCGCTAAAGAAGTTGGAACCATTTTGGAAGTCGATTTAGTAAAGCCACTGTTGCCTGGAAAATCTACTTTGTTAACCTTGGATTTCAACGGACAGGTTCCCGTTCAAATCAGACGATCGGGGAGAAACAATAAAGAGGGCGTGGAACTTTCAATGGCGCAATGGTATCCCAAAATAGCTGAATTTGATTTCGAAGGTTGGCATGCTGATCCTTATATTGCCCGAGAATTTCACGGAGTATGGGGCAATTTTGATGTTAAAATCACGATTGACAAAAACTATGTTTTAGGCGGAACCGGTTACCTGCAAAACAAAAACGAAATCGGTCACGGTTACGCCGATGATGGCGTAAAAGTTGTCATCCCTAAAAAACAAAAAACGTTAACTTGGCATTTCTTAGCTCCTAATGTACACGATTTTACTTGGGGTGCTGACAAAGATTATCTGCACGATAAATTAGTTACCGAAGAAGGGGTGACTTTACATTTTTTATACAAGAACAACCCTAAAATTATCGAAACCTGGAAAAAAGCCCAAGACTACACTGCAAAAATCTTGAAGTACTATAATGCAATGGTAGGTAAATATCCTTATGAGCAATATACCGTAATTCAAGGCGGCGACGGCGGGATGGAATATGCCATGTGCACTTTTGTCCTTGGTGAAGGGGAACTCCATGGTTTTGTGGGTTTAATTGCCCACGAATTCGGGCACTCTTGGTTCCAACACATCTTGGCTAGTAACGAAAGTAAGCACAGCTGGATGGATGAAGGCTTCACTTCATTTATAGAAGATTCCGTTATGGATGAATTTGCCGTTAAAAAATCCTCCAATCCTTATTCCGGTGCTTATAAAAGTTATGTAGAAATGGTTAAATCCGGTAAAGAACAACCACTTTCCACTCATGCGGATCGCTTTGACTTTAACAAATGCTACAGTGTTTCTTCCTACAGCAAAGGGGAAATCTTCTTAAGCCAACTTATTTATCTTGTTGGGAAAGACAATTTGATGAAAACCTTACGCCGTTATTTCGATGACTTTAAATTCAAACACCCAACGCCTAATGACATTAAACGCACGGCAGAACGGGTATCCGGTGCTAATTTAGATTGGTATTTAACCGATTGGACTCAAACCACCAACACCATTGATTATGGGATTACCGATGTTGTTGACGGAGACAGTACTTATCTTGAAACCAAAAACACAAAAGTTATCTTGGAAAGAAAAGGAAGAATGCCAATGCCAATTGACCTTTTGGTTGAATATATTGACGGCAGTAAAGAAACTTTCTACATACCGCTTCGCATGATGAATTTTGAAAAAGAAAATCCAACCCCGGAAATTCCCAGAACTGTATTAAAAGATTGGGCTTGGGCATTTCAAAATTACAGTTTTACCATCCCAAAACCCAAAAGTACCATCAAACAAATCACCATTGATCCGAGTGGTTTGATGGCCGACATCAAAAAAGAAAACAATTCAATCATCATTTTAAGCAAAGATTGATACAAGCGTCTGAATTCAGACGCTTTTTTTATGGAATAGAATTTGTAGATTTACCGCAAATATGAATCACCATGAAACACTTAAAAATTCTGATTGTTTTAATCATCTTTGGTTTCAGTATCCCAAATACTGTAGCTCAACCCATTAGATTTAAAAGCAGTAGTGTTAGTTTTACCGATAAAAAAAGTGACGGAAACTGGAATGAATGGTCTGAATTTGTCAATGCCAACGTCTTAATCACACTCGATGCCAAGAAAGATTTGATTCTGATTAACTCCAATGAAGTACAATCATTTAAGATAAAAGCTTACGGGGAAATAGAAGACAATGAAGAAGTCAACATCGTTCCTTTTGAATGTGTTGACAATAAGTTTTCTAAATGCAATATCTTCATTATTACTAAGAAAAAAGAAAACAACCGTATGCAGATTTACATCAATTACAACGAAGTAAAATTTGTTTACAACATCTACAACGATAATTAACAATGGATAATTCCTATCCGAAAAAAGAAAAACTAAAGAGCAAAAAAATCATAGAGTTACTTTTTACCGAAGGCAAATCTGTGGGTAAATATCCTTTGCGATTGGTTTATGTTCCTTATGATTTTGAAGAGGATGTTCCTTTAAAAATGGGTGTTTCGGTGTCCAAAAAATACTTTAAAAAAGCAGTTGATCGCAATTATTATAAAAGAGTGCTTCGCGAGTGCTATCGACTAAATAAAGCCGAATTACTGAACCATATAAATCAAAAATATTGTTTTATGTTTTTTTATCAATCGGCGGATAAATTGTCCTATCAGGAAATAGAAAACAAAACGAAACAGCTTTTTGAAAAGTTTGGCAAAAGCCTACAACAATAAAAATTTGTTAACCCTAAACTGAATCCGCTTCATTAGAAGTAATTTAGTATATTCGTTAACCCGACAAACGTTTAAAATTATGTTTTTAAAATTCAAAAAAAGATATATTATTCCTTCCGTTTTGGCTGTTTTCCTTTTTATTGGAGTCAGTTTTAAAGATGATTTTTTCGAAATTTCCAAGCAAATAGAAATCTTCACCACTTTATTTAAAACGGTCAACCAAAACTATGTAGACGAAACCAATCCGTCCGAATTGATGGATAAAGCCATCAAAAGCATGTTGGCCGATTTGGATCCGTATACCAATTACTTCAACGAACAAGACGTTATCAAATTTAAAATCAACAATACCGGAGAATATACCGGCATTGGCGCGATGATTACCCGAAAAGAAGACAAACTCATCATCAAAGAACCCTACAAAGGATTTCCGGCAGACAAAGCCGGTTTGAAAGCCGGAGACGAAATCATTCAAATCGGAGATGTGCTTTTGGCCGATTTTAAAGACGATGCTTCACAGTTGCTTAAAGGCGCCAAAAACACCAAAATCGAAATCAAGTATTTACGCCAAGGAAAGCCTTTGAACACTCAATTGATTTTAGATGAAGTGGAAGTAAAAGCTGTACCTTTTTTTGGTAAAATTGATGACAAAACCGGTTATATTGTATTGTCGCAATTCAACAAAAAAGCCTCATTCGAAACCCGTGAAGCTCTAGAAAAGCTAAAAGTCGACGGCGCCAAACAAATTATCCTGGATTTAAGAGGCAATCCGGGCGGATTGTTAAACGAAGCGGTAAACATTTGCAATTTATTTGTCCCGAAAGGCGAAGTGATAGTAACCACCAAATCCAAAAACGAAAAATACAACAACACTTATAAAACCACCCGCGAGCCCATTGATACCGAAATTCCGATTGTAGTTATCGTTGACGGTAAAAGTGCCTCAGCCTCTGAAATTGTTTCCGGTGCTTTACAAGATTTAGACCGCGCAGTGGTAGTAGGTAGCCGAAGTTTTGGTAAAGGCTTGGTACAACGCCCTATTGACATGACTTACGGCACCCAAGTTAAAGTTACCATTTCACGTTATTACACGCCTTCCGGAAGATGCATTCAGGCGCTGAATTACAACAAAAAAGACAAAGACGGCAAAGCTACCCGTACTGATGTAAAAAATTACAATGCTTTTAAAACCAGAAAAGGCCGACCGGTTTACGATGGTGGCGGCGTTTTACCCGATGTGGAAATTGAAGAAACCAAAACCAGCAGCATAGCCGAAGCCTTGCAG
Organism: Flavobacterium sp.; assembly: GCF_044373165.1. Lineage (GTDB taxonomy): Bacteria > Bacteroidota > Bacteroidia > Flavobacteriales > Flavobacteriaceae > Flavobacterium. The sequence continues at coordinate 12,667 of NZ_JBILQL010000022.1, read as the reverse complement.
AAAAACGATGGGATTTTTAACTACGCCACTTATTACTACTACAAAAATCCAACTTTAGGAGATAAAATTCCAACCTTAACCGATGCCGATTTTACCGATTTCAAAGCCTTTTTAAAACGCGAAAAAATAGAATTCAATACGGAGTCGGAAATTGCTTTAAAGGCATTATTAGAAAAAGCCAAAAAAGAAAATATTGATTCGGCTATTGCTGCCGAATATCAACAATTGTTGACGGCATTGCAAAAAAGCGAACAGGTGATGATTGACAAAAATCAAAAGGAAATCAAAAATTTAATTTTAGACGAAATCATCAAACGTTACCAATACAAAGAAGGTTTGTACCAATACTATGCTAAAAGCAATTTGGAAATTAAGAAAGCTGTAGCCTTACTGAATAACACCGCCGAATACAATAAAATTTTAAAAATCTAAGATGAAGCTGCTAAAATTTTTACCTTTATTTTTTATCGGCTTGTTGAATGCTCAGGAAGAAGTGGTGCATTCTGTTTATTTTGACTTTGACAAGTTTGCTTTAAATGAAATTCAAGCGAAAGAGGTAGTAGATTTTATCAAAAAAACCGATTCCACCCGTATTGAATCGATACAAATTTTTGGCTATACCGACGATATAGGTAAGGAGGCTTACAATTTTAAACTGTCGACCAAAAGAGCCGCGGCAATTCAAAACAAATTTATCGAAAACGGGATAAAAAGTAAAATTATCGTAACTATCGAAGGCAAAGGACGCATTTTAATTGACGACGATATTGTAGAAAATTTACCCGAAAAACGCTCCAAAAACCGACGGGTTGATGTGGTACTCAATTTAAAGCCGTTACCAAAAATTGAAATTCCGGGATTTTATAACAGTATTCAAAAAAAACACATTGTTGGGGATCATGTCTACTTAGACAATGTTTTGTTTGAACGCGGCAGTAGCAAACTGACCTTTAAATCTAAAACCGAGTTGGATAAAATTGCCAAACAACTGCAGAAATATAAAAACTTACAGTTTGAAATTCAAGGCCATGTTTGTTGTACACCTCCGTATCAAAAAGAAGCCATCGACAAAGACACCAAAAAAAGACAACTGTCAACCAACCGAGCACAAACCGTTTACAAATACCTTATCTTTAAAAAAATACCCAAAACCCGTATGACTTTTAAAGGTTACGGCAATACCGTACCATTGGGAAAAGGCGCTGAATACGACCGCAGAGTCGAATTGGTGATCACCAAAATCTAGGCTTTCTTCATTCGTATGTGAGGAATATCATCTTCGAGATAAGTATCACTGATTTGAACAAACCCGTGACTTTCATAGAAATGTTTGAGGTACAACTGAGCTGAAATGGTGATTTCGTTTACTTCAAAATGTGTTTCTATGACCTGTATGGCTTCACGCATTAAAATATGACCCAATTTTTTGGCTCTTGATTTTTCTTTAACTATCACTCTTCCGATTGAAGCTTCATCAAAATAATCATGGGGTTTAAACAACCGCGCATAAGCAACGATTTCTCCATTGTCTTCGCCAATCAAGTGTAATGCTTTCTCATCTTTACCGTCAATATCTTGATAAACGCAGTTTTGCTCCACGATAAACACTTCGGCGCGCAACTGCAGTAGTTTGTATAGTTCGGATAGAGAAAGCGTCTCAAATCGCTTTATTTTCCATTGTAAGTTCATGTCGTGTTATTTTTGGAATTGAATCGACTTGATGATGGATTCCAGTTCAAACATCAAATCTCTTTTTTCTTTTGACGGTGCATAGCAAAAACCTTCCAGCACCAATATCCTTTTATTTTTTGGGTCGAAAATCGTGTAGTTGAGGAATGGACCCGACATAAAATCGTTTTTCATTTGCCAAGTTCCTTTGGTTTCATAAGCTTTTTTATCGTCCAAAGTCATTTTGGAAAAATAGGGCGAATACGCTTCTTCCGTTACCATTCTGGTCCGTGGTACCGAGCCGTGTATGTATTTTCTGCCGATAGAATCTCTGGTTCTCACGATATCAGATACTGCATTACCGCTGTGAATGGAATGCCATGGCAGTTGGTAAATAATAACACTGGAATTACCGCTGGTGATTTCGCTTTTGAGCCAAATAAAATTCTTGTGTCGCATGACATACTCGTATTTTGAGGGTATGAGCAAATCAATGTTGAATTTTTTTTGGATTTTTTGGGTATTTAATAAGGAATCTTTGAAAATCTTTTGGTTTTGAGCGATTTCAATATTTCTCATTTTTTGGATGATTCTCGACGCATTTTCTTCCAATAACGAAATAATTTCACTGGTAGATTTACCGGTAATGTGAACTGCATTTTGAGGTGCCGAAAATTCGTTTTGTTTGATTTCAAATTTAGTTTCATTCCCTTTTTTAACAATGAGAATGTTTCGGGAATCTGTCGAAAATCCTTCAAAAAGTTTTACCGGATATTGATTAATGGTAAACAAGGGTTCTTCTTGCGGCAAACCCAAAACCGGAGAAGCAAATTTGTTACGAATACTATCGCCCACTGCTCCGTTCCAAAGCTGGTCATCGATAATTACCGCAATGGTATTAATGGCAGCTGAAGAATCATCAGGGAATTTGTCCTTTTTAAACGAACAAGAACTCCCTAAAACCGCAACAAAAAGGCATAAAAAAAGGGTTTTATTCATAACTGAAGTAAAACCCAAATTTAGAGAAGATTTTCGGATTAACCGTTGTTAATTTTCAACTTCATCCCCGGCTTTAAACTTTCGTTTTTGATGCCGTTCCATTTTTTGATGTCGGAAATGGTTACGCCCGGATATTTTTTGGCTATGCTGAATAAAGAGTCGCCTTTTTTAACGTAATACAATTTAGCTTCGCTTCTTTCGTTAGCAGCAATATCTTCTTTTTTTGAAGTTTTAGCCTCATTAACGGCCACTTCTTTTTTAGACACGATTAAGGTTTCACCCAATTTTACATTGCTGTTGTCTAAGTTGTTCCACTCTTTGATTTCGGCTACAGTAACATTGTATTTTTTAGCAATAGTACCTAAGTATTCTCCTTTTCTAACTTTGTGTTCTACAATTTTAGTTTCGGTTTTAGGTGTTTCGGCAACAGCCGACTCTTCTTTGTTAGCCAAAGCTAATTTAGAGCCTAATTGCACATTCAAATCTTCAAGATTGTTCCATTTTTTCAAATCCTCCAAACTAACATTGAATTTTTTGGCAATGCTGAAAAGATTGTCTCCTTTTTGCACTTCGTAATAATCTGAAACTTGATTGGTTTCATTGTTATTGCTTTCATTTGAAGCTACAGCAGTTTCTGTTTTATCAGATTTAATCTCTTTTCTGACAGTGGTAACCACGCGCTCATTTTTAATAATTTTTAAATTAGCGCCTAATGCAATATTGCTGCTTTTTAATTTGTTCCATTTTTTAATTTCGGCTACGGAAACTCCGTGCTTGTTTGAGATCTCGCCCAAGTTATCACCTTTCTTTACGCGATAATATTTGACCACATCTTTGTAGCTAACAACTTTTTCTTCCTTAAAAATTTTATTTGAGTTAGAAGCGATAGCTGTGGTATCGTTTTCTTTAGCTGTTGATTTGTTTGCGGAAGCGATTTCTGTGTTGTCGTTCACATAAATCTTAAGGCTTCTGCCTAATGGTGCTCTATTGCTTTTTAGACGATTCCATTTTTTTAAATCTGACATTGAAATACCGTACTTATCAGAAATCTCACTTAAACTGTCACCACGACGTACTTTGTAGTATTTAACATTTGAAGAAGAATGAATAGAATCTCTGGAAGCCAACATAGATTGGAAAGGCTTTTCTCTTCGACTGGATTCATAATCAGCGTAAGCATAAATCTTATCTTCGTTTGAGGTAAACACGGCAATTTTGTCTACCGGGAGTCTCAAGAAGTGGCTCTCTCCGGTGATAAACGGAATTTCTTCTCTTTTATAAGTTGGGTTTAAAAACTGTAACTCTGCAACCGAAACCTCTAACAATTCCGAAAGTTGCTTGAAAGTCAAATGTCTTTTTACCATTACAGTATCTGTTGCAAAATGATTAGCGATAGATCTGTCCGGTTTGATACCATGTTCTTTATGGTATTCAAAAATGTACATAGTGGCTAAAAATGCCGGTACGTAACCTTGCGTTTCTTTGTGTAAATATGGTCTGATGTTCCAATAATTTTGCTTGCCGCCCGAACGACGGATTGCTTTAGCCACATTGCCCGGACCGGTGTTGTAAGAAGCCAATACCAAGTCCCAATCACCAAAAATAGCATACATGTTTTTCATGTATTGGGCCGCAGCGTTACTCGCTTTCAGCGGATCTCTTCTGTCATCGGCGTAAGTATCTACTTTTAAGCCATACTGTTTTCCGGTTTGGTACATAAACTGCCACAATCCGGTAGCGCCAACACGTGAAACCGCTCTTGGATTTAAGGCCGATTCAACCACCGATAAATATTTGATTTCCAAAGGAATGTTTTGTGCGGCCAATGACTCCTCGAACAAAGGAAAATAAAATTGAGAAATACCCATTAATCTTTCGAAAGAACGTTTTCTATTCTTTAAAAAAGACTTGATAACATTTTCCAATCCAACATTATATTCAATATTGAACGGTGACTTTTCGTCTAATTTTTTGAGTCTTTCTTTTAAAAGTTCGGTCGGTAATTCATAATCAACTTTTTCATCAACATTGATGTTTCTGATGTCTAAAGTTAGCTCTTCATACAAGTCCAAACTCGCCAACTCTTTCATCCACATACTGTCGATACACTTGGCGATATTATCATGTATAAAAGTAGCTTTAATCGAATCCAAATATTGTCTTTGGGTAAGCGGCGTCTTTTTGATGGGAGCTTTAATAATAGTATCCTGGGCAAAAACTGCCGTGGAAAGTAATATCAGAGCCAAAGACGTTATTTTTTTTACAGTCATATGTCTTGTTTGTTTTGTGGTATTTGTAATGTTATTAATTGGTCAATTAATAACGCAATTAATTGTCTTTTATTGTGTTATCGGATATTTAGTCCAAAATAGCGGCTATTCCCGGTAAAACTCTACCTTCCAGCATTTCCAGCATAGCACCGCCTCCGGTGGAAACGTAACTCATTTTATCTTCCAATCCGAACTGTTTTACCGCCGCAACCGAATCGCCACCGCCTACAAGTGAGAAAGCACCGTTGGCTGTTGACTCGGCTATGAAATTGCCTAATGTAATTGTTCCTTTAGCAAAAGTTTCCATTTCAAAAACGCCCAAAGGTCCGTTCCAAAGAATGGTTTTAGAATCCATGATGACTTTTTTGAAATTCTCCAAAGATTTCGGTCCGGCATCCAAACCTTGCCAACCATCCGGAATTTCACGAACATCAACTATTTGTGTTTTAGCATCGTTGGCAAAAGCATCGGCCGCAACAACGTCAACCGGTATGTGGATTTGAACGTTCTTTTCTTTAGCCAAACGCAAAATTTCCAGAGCCAATTCTAGTTTATCGTCTTCACAAATCGAATCTCCGATCTTTCCACCCAACGCTTTCACAAAAGTAAACGTCATTCCGCCACCGATAATCATGTGGTTTACTTTGTCTAAAATATTTTCAATTACTGTAATTTTAGAAGAAACTTTTGAGCCACCGAGAACAGCGGTCACTGGTTTTATGGAGTTGTTTAAAACTCTGTTTAAACTGTCTATTTCTTTAGCCAAAAGCAATCCAAAACACTTGGAGGTTGGGAAAAACTGAGCAATGATAGTAGTTGAAGCATGTGCTCTATGCGCAGTTCCGAAAGCATCGTTTACATAAATGTCGCCCAAAGAAGCTAGTTCTTTAGCAAAGTTAACATCGCCGGCTTCTTCTTCTGGGTAAAAACGTAAGTTCTCCAATAATAAAACTTGGCCCGGTTTCAAATTTTGAGCTGCATTTTGAGCAACTTCACCACGACAATCCTCCGCAAAAAGAACCGGAACTCCTAAAACTTCTGCTGTTTTGGATACGATATGTCTTAGTGAAAATTGGTCTTGTTTCCCTTTAGGTCTTCCCAAATGCGACATCAAGATTACGCTTCCGCCGTCGGCTAAAATTTTATCTATAGTTGGTTTAGCAGCTTCAATACGATTGGCATCTGTTACAGCAAAATGCTCATCTAAAGGCACGTTAAAATCAACTCGAATAATGGCTTTTTTGGCGTTAAAATTATAATCTTGAAGTGTTTTCATTTGAAATTATAAAGGTTTTGAATCTTTGCAAATATAGTAAAATTTAATTTTATCGTTCTTTTTGTGGTTTTTATCGATGTTTTTTAAGAGTTTTTTAAGACTTAAGCCATTTGTTTTCAAAGGCATACTGAAATGAATGTCGGTTTTTATGAAGCTACCGGGATTCATGTGATTGTTCCCTGGTGGCTGAAATTTGGTTTTCTGTTTGGAAAAAAATTGCGCTATATTTGCTCTATGCAGTTTTCAGAAATACTTGGTCAGGAATACCTTAAAAACCATTTGATGCAAAGTGCTTCAACGGGAAGAATTCCGCATGCGCAATTGTTTGTTGGTCCTGAAGGTAGCGGCACTTTGCCTATGGCCATTGCCTATGCGCAGTATGTTTTGTGTCTGAACATGGGTTTGGAAAACTCGGGTGGCAATGAAAGCTGTAACTTAAAATTCCAAACCTTATCACATCCTGATTTGCATTTTATTTATCCGAATGTTTCTAACGAAGAGGTTAAATCTAAACCTAAAAGTGCTGATTTTATTGCTGATTGGCGAGCCTTTGTTTTAAAAAATCCATACGGAAGTTTGTTCGATTGGTACAAACATTTAGGCGTTGAAAAAAAACAAGGCATGATTCGCGTGGAAGATGCGCAGGACATTTTAAAGTCGTTGGCCTTAAAATCCTACGAAGGCGGTTACAAAGTAATGATTGTTTGGATGGTAGAGAAAATGAACCTCGAAGCGTCCAACAAATTGCTGAAACTTTTAGAAGAACCACCTGATAAAACGCTTTTCATTTTAATTTCGGAAAACGAAGAAGACATTATTCAAACCATTCGTTCTCGTTGCCAAGTATTGCATTTTGGTGCTTTGCCGGAAGCTGTGATTGCCAAAGCCATGCGCGAAAAATATTTTCTGGACGAACCTTCGGCTTTAAAAGTGGCGCATTTATCACAGGGTAATTATAACAAAGCCATTCACATTTTGAACAACGACAACAACGATTTTCCATTTGAAAAATGGTTTGTTGATTGGGTTCGAGCAGCGTTCAGAGCTAAAGGAAATGCAGCGGCTATTCAGGATTTGATTTCCTGGAGTGAAGAATTGGCTAGCATTGGTCGCGAAGGGCAAAAGCAATTCTTGTCCTATTGTATCGACTTATTCCGTCAGGCGTTATTGCTGAATTACCAAACTGAAAAATTGGTTTATATAGAACCCGAAGTTGAGGGTTTTAAGTTGGAAAAATTTGCGCCTTTTGTCACCGGAAATAATATTACTGAAATATTCCAAGAACTTTCCAATGCTTCATATCATATTGAACGCAATGGAAACGCTAAGATTATTTTAACCGATTTATCTATAAAACTCACACGATTAATTCATAAAAATTAAACCTATGAACAATACTGCCTCTATTTTAGTCTTGCTTTTTTTAGCGGTTACCTTTGTACAATCGGCTTATGATAAAGTATTTGCCTGGAAAGGTAACGTTGAATGGTTGAAAGGTCATTTTGCCCAAACCATCTTAAAAAACAATGTGCCTTTAGCATTATTTATCATTTTGGTGTTAGAGTTAATTACCGGCGTTTTCACTTTGGTTGGTTGTGTGGAATTGTGGATAAACGGTGGCAAAACATGGGGTTTGTATGGCGCTATTTTTTCGTCGGTGACTTTAATCTTTTTGCTTTTAGGGCAACGTTTGGCTAAAGATTACGATGGTGCGCGTACCATTGCCATTTACTTTGTGCCTTCGGTATTGGCGGTTTGGTGGTTAAGTTAAACCGCTCTTTCTGGCTGCTTGGAACATTTTCAATTCGTCCCAAGTAAATTCGTCTCCGTATTTTTCTTTTAAACTACCCAAAGATTCCTGTGTGTGATTTTTGAAGGCTTTGGCTAAAGCTGTTATTTTATCATCCGGTAAAATAGCTGAAATGGCAATGGTTTCAGTCTCAATTAATTTAGCCAAATGCGAACTGATGGTTTGTACCGTTAACTTTCTGGCTACTGCTATTTCTTTAATGGTATACTGTTGTAACCAAAGTTCGTAAGTTTCCTGAACCGTAGATTTTTTCGGTTCTTTTTGCTTTTTCTTTTTGGTGTAACGCGACGGTTCTTCTTCGTCTATCAACGAAAGATGAGTGTTTTTGTAGGATTGGCGAACGATTTCTGCTTTAGTAAGACGATACGTTTTGATGGCTTCCGAGGATAGTTTTTCTTTAGAAATTGTTTCGCCGTTGGCCACGGTTGTTATCAAGCATTTGGCTTTCATCAATCGGATTACTGTTTTGGTTTGAAGTTCTTCAAGTACCAACAATTCTTCAAAATAAGTTTTGGCTTTTTTCATTCGAATCACTTCTTCCAGCTGCCAAAGGATATCGTGCGTTAATTGATCAAGAATTGGATAAAAGTAATCGTAGGCTGAAAAGATTCTGTTTTTAACAAACTGAAAGTCAACTTCTTCCGATAACAATTTATTCAGTTGCGCGATGAATTTATGGGACGGATCGGTAAGCTGTTGCAAGGTTTCCCATTGCATAATCGCCCAATCTTTGTGTTGGGTTTTGAGGGCCAAAGCCGTTTTGTCGTTGTAGCTGTATAAATGATTGCGCCATTCTTGTATTAAAGTCGACCAATCGAAAGCAGCAATCAGGTAGCTTCGGATGAAATTTTTGGTTTCTTTGAGTAAAGTGTTTTCCAGTGTTATACTTTCAGCCTTGTTTAACGCATAATTCATTACTTCCTGATCATTTGAAATACCGTTCATTTTTAGAGGAGAAAGCAATATGAGCCCGTTTAACGAACGCAAACGCGATAAAGCCACATAGGCTTGGCCGGGCAAAAATACATCGGCTACATCAAGCGCAGCCTTTTCAAAAGTTAACCCTTGGCTTTTATGAACTGTAATCGCCCAAGCCAATTTGATTGGATAATGTGTAAATGTGCCTAAAACTTCCTCTTCAATTACCTTGGTGTTTTCATTTACGGTATATCGGATGTTTTCCCAAACGTATTTTTCCACTTCAATAGTGGCATTTTCTTCAGGAAAATTAATCCAAATCTCTCGTTCCGAAAGCGTTTTAATAATCCCCATTTTCCCGTTGAAAAATCTCTTTTCCGCAGTGCTGTCATTTTTAATGAACATGATTTGAGCGCCGACTTTTAATTCTAATTTTTCTTCTAACGGAAAAATTTTGTCCGGAAAATCACCTATCACATCGGCATAATAAACAAACGTTTCTCCTTCTAAATCTTCTAAAGATTGAGCGTTAATCGTATCGGCTTTGTGGTTATGGGTTGTTAAAGTGATGTATCCTTTGTTGGTTTTTAAATTAAAATCAGGCTGTACAAATTGGTTTAAAATTTGAATATCATTCGGGGAAATTTTGTTGACTCTCAAGTTGTTCAACACAGCAATAAAAGCATCATCTGTTTGGCGGAAAATCTTCGATAACTCAATATAAATCGGCGGATTTTTCTCGATGACTTGTGCGTGGAAAAAGAATTTTCCTTTGTAATATCGGCACAATGTTCGCCATTCATCTTCACGAATCACGGGTGGAAGTTGGAGCAAATCGCCAATAAACAACACTTGCACACCTCCAAAAGCTTGGTTGTTTTTGCGAACGGTTTGCATCATAAAATCCATAGCGTCCAATAAATCAGCACGAAGCATACTGACTTCATCGATTATCAGTAACTCCATGTTGCGAATAACCGCTTTTTTCAGGCCGCTCATTTTGAAATGTCTGCGTAATGTTAGTCGGCTTTCAAACTTAGTCGAATCTGAAAATTGAGGGGAAGAATTATCGGGTAAAAAACCACCAAACGGCAACTGAAACATGGAGTGAATTGTAACACCGCCGGCGTTCAAAGCAGCAATACCGGTTGGCGCCACAACGACAGTATTTTTATGCGTCGTTTGGATTATTTCTTTGAGTAAAGTGGTTTTTCCAGTTCCGGCTTTACCGGTTAGAAAAACAGAGCAATTGGTTTGGTTGATGAATTGCAATACATATTGGGCTTCGGCAGTTACGGATTTCATGGCTTATAAGTTTTATCTTATACAAATGTAAGTCATTGTCTTTCAATATGCAATAAAAAAGCGCCTTAAAAGAGGCGCTTTTAGGGATTGGTTAGGCAAGTAAATTATTTCTTTTCTTCTTTTTTTGCAGCCGGTTTTTCTTCTTTTTTATCAGAAGCTTTATATTTTTCATTTACCACTTTGATAATCTCTTTTGTTATATCGTAGCTGTCTTTTGCATACAATACTGATGCTACATCTCCGGTTCCGTAAATATAATCATAGCCTTTGTCTTTGCCGTATTCTTTGATTACTTTTCTGTAACTACTCACTAAGGAATCCATTTCTACACCGCTTTCACTTTGTAATTGTTGTAGCATGGCTTGTTGTGCGTAGGTCAACTCTTGTTCTCTTCGTTGTAATTCAGCTCCTTTTTGTTGTGCCCAAACTTGTCCGTTAGCTTGTGCATTTTTTTGGAAATTGGCCGCCTCCGATTTGAAACGATTAACTTCCACTTCCAGCTGGCTGCCCATAACTTTAGACTTGTCTTTATACTTCTCGGCTATATCTTTAGCTTCTGTTGATTCTTCCATCAATTTAGAAGTGTCGATGTAAGCGGTTTTGAACTCTTTTACCTCTGTAGTTTTATTGCATGAAATTAAAGATATGGTCAATGCAAAAAGGATAACTGTTTTTTTACTCATGATTTTTTAATTGTTTTTTGTATTTGTGAATCTTCGATTTCACTAGGATTTTGATAAAATAATTTTTCGCTTCAAAAATATAAAAATAAAGACAATAATTAGGCTGAAAAAATGCCCTGAAAACCATGATAGTTATTAATTATTGTTTTTATAGATGATATAAGACTATACTATTGAATTTGGTTTTAAATAAAGCGATTTAAGCAAACATCTTGTTTTCTGCAGCCTTGGAGTTGGTTTGGTGTTGTTTGATTAAAACACGTTGATTTATTTAGGTTTTATTGATTTTTTAGGATGTAAATATGAGATGAATACTCATTTGTCTTCTTTCCGTTTAGATTTGACTTCAAACCCACGAAAAAAGCCCTGATAAAATTCATTCGACCGGTTTTGTATTTTTCAGACAGTAAGCTCACATAAAAGCTATCAAACTTCATGGGTAAAACTGCCGTTAATTTAATTCCTTTTTCGGTAAATAATTTTTCAATAGCCGTTTTTGAGAAATGCCAAATGTGTCTTGGCACATCATAAGCCGCCCAATGTCTACCATAAAAATTAGCATCAAAAGATTTAAAATTAGGAACAGCTATTACAATTGTTCCTGTTGGTTTAATTAATCGCTTTAATTCGGACAAATAATCTTCTAAATTAGGAACGTGTTCCAATACATGCCACATGGTAATAACATCAAAAGAATTATTCTCCAATTCTGATAAACTATCGGCAAAAATTACTCCTTTTTTTATAGCCGTTTCTTTGGCTTTAGCACTGGGCTCAATTCCTGTAATGTTCCAACCGTCATTTTTTGCTACTACTAAAAAATCTCCGGTTCCTGCGCCAATGTCTAATAATTTCCCTTTTGTAGATTGTGCGTTTATTAATTTTAATTTGTTCTTGAGCGCAATACCTTTTATCAAATGGTATACTCTTTCAAACAAAGATCTTTTGCCGTCGGTATGTGAAATATAATCATCGCTTTCATAATAGGACGGTAATTTTTCCGTACTTGGTTTGGGAAAAGTAATTAAAAGATCGTATTCGGGATTGTGATGCAATTCGAATATCTCTTTAGAAACAGAATAATCTTTAACTTTTTGGAAAAAAATATTGTTTTGAAAACTCATAGAACTGTTTATTGGTAAGGCTTGGCAAACTTAGTTTCACGTGGAACGCAAAAACGATTTGTTTTGCTATCGTATTAAATTTTAAAATTATCTGCCCATGTAAATTAACAACACGGAAATATCAGCAGGTGAAACGCCGCTGATTCTTGAAGCTTGTGAAATAGTGACCGGCCGAATAGCGCTTAATTTTTGCTTGGCTTCAATCGACATCGATTTGATTTTATGATAATCGAAATTCTCCGGAATCTTGATGTCTTCTAAACGCGTTAGCTTTTCGGCATTGTTTCTTTCCTTTTCGATATAACCGGAATATTTCACTTGGATTTCAGCTTGCTCAATTATCTCTTTGTCTAAATCGTTATCCTGGATGTACTGCTGTACTTTTTCAAACTTCAGTATATCTTCTAAATCAATTTGCGGACGCGAAAATACTTTGAACATCTTATCAGATTGTGTCATAGGGGAGCTTTCTTTTTCCAGTAAAATAGGATTGGCCTCATCGTGTGTTACACTTGTTTCCTTGAAGAAATTCACCATTTTTTCACTTTCATTGAACTTGTGTTCCATACGTTGCATTCTCTCTTCTGAAGCTAAACCAATTTGATAAGCCTTTG
>NZ_JBILQL010000095.1:0-8451 GCF_044373165.1 Flavobacterium sp. | reverse complement strand
TAAAGGACGTCAGTTCGATTGGTTTTTGCGAAACTTTCTATCGCAGCACAGTCCCGTCAGTTCGAGTGATTTTAAGAACTGAAAACGCTAGTTTTCAGTTCTTAAAATTGTATCGAGAACCGTTGTGCTAACGAAGCTTCTCGATACTATTTTAAACTCAAAAGCTGCTGCTTTTAACTTTAAAAATCACTCGAAGTGACGTGGCCAAGACGTTTTGTAGTAGTTCATAATTCCGGAAAATAAGAGAAGTTTTGGTTTTGGTTTTTTCTGACAATTTTTTATTCTATATTTGGTCAATACAACCCATTACTTCAAAAATGAAACATCTCTTTATTTCCTTGGCATTTATGGTTACTGCTACCCTAAGTGCGCAAACCGATTATGCTGCCGTATACAACAGTAAAGTCTTCATACAAAACGGTGTAAAATTGTACGAAGAAGAAAAATACGATGCTGCCATCAAAGAATACCAAAAGGTAGATGCACTCGACCCGGAGTATGGTTCAGCCCAGTATGAAATTGCCTTAGCACTTTCTGCCTCAGAAAAAAAAGAGGCATTAAAAGCCCATTTTGAAAAATTGTACAAAACCAAATGGATGAAAAAACTACCAAACCTTTATACGCTGTACGGTAGTTTTTTAAGTGATGGAGAAAAGTATGAGGAATCCGAAAAAATGTTCAAAGAAGGTTTACAGTTTATTCCAAACAGTACCAATCACCAATACAACCTTGCCATTTTATATTACAGAGCCAAGAAAACGCAAGAATGTATTGACATCTTAAAAAGAATTGTTTCACAAAACCCTAATAGCGCTTCTTCTCATTATTTATTGGGTGCTGTAGCTTTAGAGAACGGTAAAATTGCCGAAGGAAGTATGGCGCTCCTATCCTATTTAATGATTGCGCCTACCGGAAAATTTGCCAAAAATGCGGTATTCAAACTCAACGCTAAAATGGGTGAAAACTACTTGGAAAAAAGCAAATTCGTTTTCTCAAAAACCGGAGACAACTTTGAAGAATTAGAAACCATCCTGCGCAACCAATTACCCTTACGCAGTGCCTACAAAATAGAATCGAAAATTGATGATGCCGTAACCCGACAAGTACAAGCCATTTTAGAATACAGCCAAAACCATAAAATGGGCGACGGCTTTTTTGAAACCACTTACTTGCCTTGGTTAAAATCTGTCGCCGATCAAAAACAAATTGAAGGTTTTAGCTATTATATTTTAATGGGATTGGAAGAAGAGTTGGGCAAAAGTCTATTGGCTCAAAAAAAGAAAATCCTTCAGTTTAGTGAAGATTATATCGGCAATGACTTTTGGAATGTATTTGCCCGAAGAAAAATGAATCTTTTCGGAGAAGAAAAAGAAGTCATTGTTTATCTAGACGAAGGGCTTCCCAACTTAATCGGTACAGTAGTAAATGGTAAAAAAGAAGGCAAATTCAAACTCCTTAACGAATTTGAAAACTTAAGCGGTGAATTGCAGTTCGCTGACAATGAACTTAACGGATTACAAAAATACTTCAACAACGAAGGAAAGGTTTACGAAGAGAAATCTTATGCTAACGGCAAACTCAATGGTAAACGAACAGTGTATTACAGTAACGGCAACATCAGTCTGGAGGAAAATTATAAAGAGGATAAACTCGAGGGCAAATCAACTTCCTACCATGTCGCCGGCGGGATTAACTGCGACGGTTCTTTTACCAACGGGGAAATTAACGGTTCTCTGACTTGTTACTATCCTACAGGAACCAAGAAAAACGAAAGTACCTATGTGAACGGTAAATTGGAAGGTGTTTACAATACCTATAATAAAATGGGCGACTTATCGTCGACAGAAACTTACAAAAACGGTGAGTTGGAAGGCAAATATTTTAAATATTACGATGGCAAAACCATTCAAGAAGAAGCGGAATACAAAGCCGGTAAAGTAGTTAATTCGTTTAAAAAATACTATACCAACGGTAAAGTAGAAGAAGATTTTTTATACTTAGACGGTAAACTAACTGCTTCATCAGAATATTACGCAACCGGAGTAAAATCGGGAGAATCGGTATACAACGAAAAAGGAGAATTGATGTCGACTTCCTATTTCAATCCGTCAGGTGAAAAATATTATGATGAAGTTTACAATTCAAAAGAAATCAAACTCATCAGACAATACAGTCGTGATAATCCCAAGCCAACCGAAATTAATTTGGCCCGAAAATCATTTGAAATCAAAACCCTTGACGGTAAAGTAGTAGCCACCGGTGCTTTCGAAAAAGGCAGAAGAAACGGCGAGTGGAAATTCCAATCTGAAGCCGGAAATTTAGAAGCCATTACTGCTTTTGTAAAAGGCGAAAGAGAAGGAATTACCAAAAACTATTCTAAAAACGGCTTAATCAATTCAATTAGTTTTTACGCCAAAGACACCCTACAAGGACGCAATGAAATTTTTACCGACCGTGGTTTGAAAAAGATATACAATTACAGAAACGGCAATTTAAATGGTCCGTACAAAGTGTTTTATTCCGATGGGAACATTTTAAATCAAGGCTTCTATGACGAAGATGAATTGGAAGGTGATCGCATAACTTACTCCCAATCGGGACAAGTGATGAGTGTAGAAAATATGTACCGAAACATTACGCTGTCAACAGACTACTACAATACTAAAGGCGAACTCGAAAGCACTTTAGTATACGACCACAAATCGGGTGCGGTAACCCAAAGTATCAACAACGGCGCTTTTACCTCTTCTTTTGAACTTAAAAATGGTTTCTTAAACGGCAAATACCTCCGCAAAGACAAAAACAACAAAACTATTTTGGAAGGTGACTATAAATGTGGTTCTCCCATTAATGTATACAAAGAATACGGTCCAAATGATACTATTTTACTAGAACAAACTTATTACAATGGATTAATCAACGGCGTTTCAAAAAATTACGATTTGACCGGACATTTGAAAATTACATCAGAATACAACTTTGGTGTAGAAAACGGGAAAACCATTCGTTACTACCATAACAAGTCGAAAATGTATGAGTACAACCAACAAAACGACCTTAAAGAAGGGAACTTTACCTACTTCAACTTAAAAGGAGAAGCGTTAATGACTATCTTCTTTTTAGACGATGCGCCTGTATATTATCTTAAAAAATCAAACAGCGGAGAACTAAGTGAAAAAGTTCTTATTGTAAACCAAACCGGAACACTCACTTCAAACTATCCTAACGGTAAAGTTGCCTTGCAAATCACTTTTGACAAAGGCAACAAACAAGGCGATTTTGTCATCAACAATGAACAAGGCAAACCCGAATACAAGGCTTTTTACAAAGACGATGTGGTGCATAATGACCGCATTGAATATTATGCCAACGGTGCTGTTTATTTGAAAGAACACTTTGTAAACAATGATTACGAAGGCGTTCAGGAATACTACAAAGAAGACGGAAAACCTTGGATCAAAGCCGAATACAAAAATGATGAATTGCACGGTAAAACTCAAATCTTTACCAATGGCGTATTAACCGTAACTAAAAAATATGACTCAGACTATTTGGTGGAAATTATCAAGTAAGGTAATGGTGGTTTTGGCTGTTGGGTTAAGTCCGATGGCTGTTCAGGCCCAAAGTAATTTCGAAACTTACAAGAAACAATATCCCGACTTCAACGAATTGATTGTCAACAACACCACTTCTTACACTATCAGCATAGTAGATAAGAAGTTGAAAGTGATTCAAGACAACCAATACGAGTCGATGATTTTATCCGACAACGGCATTCAAAACAACAAAGAAAGTTTTTCGTATTCCGATTTTGTCAAACTAATTTCTTACGATGCCTACACGATAGTATCTAACAGCGGTAAAGAGAAAAAAATTAAAGTTACCCAAGCCTTAGAAAAACAATCACGCGGTGGCTCGGTTTTTCACGATGATGTAAAAGTCAAACAAATGTCGTTTCCCAACTTAGAAGCCGGTGCCAAAAAAGTATTTGAATATACTACTGAGTTCACCGACCCGAATTTGCTGCATAAATTCATCTTCGGCGAAGTACTGCCGGTAAAAAATGCAAGCTTGGAAATTAAAGTGGATAAAAATGTCAACATTGGTTTCAAACTGTTTAACGATCCGAACAATCAGATCGCTTTCAACAAAATTGAAAAGAAGGATTATAACCTTTACCAATGGACACTAAAAGACGGAAAACCTATCAAATTTGAAGGCAATGCACCCAGCATGCTTTACAGTGTGCCACACCTTATTTTTTACATTGAAGACTACACCGCCGATAAAAACAAAGTAACGCTTTTAGGCGATATCCAACGCATGTACACTTACTACAGTGGCTTTGTAGAAAACCTGAATAGCAAAGAAGACAAGGCTTTAAAAGAAATAGCACAAACCATTACCGCCAACAAAACCAGCGAAGAAGAAAAAATAAAAGCGATTTTTTATTGGGTTAAAGACAACATCAAATACATTGCTTTTGAGAACGGTTACGAAGGTTTTATTCCTCGTGAAGCGGCATTGGTTAACGAACGTAAATTCGGCGATTGCAAAGACATGGCCAGTATTATTACCGCTATGGCCAAATATGCAGGCGTTTCCAATACTTACTTGGCTTGGATTGGCACCCGAAATATTCCGTATTCCTTCAGTGAAGTGGCCACGCCTTCTACTACCGACCACATGATTGCCGTGTACAAAAAAGGATCGGAATACATCTTTTTAGATGCCACCGACCAAGAAACGGCCTACGGCTTGCCATCGGCATTTATCCAAGACAAAGAAGCACTCTTGTACAATGGCGATCAATACCAAATTGTAAAAGTACCTATTACACCACCGGCAAAAAATTTAATCCAGGATTCCGTGGTTTTAACCCTGAATGACGAAAAAATTACCGGCTCGGGCTGGTTGCAAATTTCAGGCTACAACCGAACCAATACTTTAGGACAATTGGGCGATGCCGCCAACAAAACCCGCTTTGAAATGATTAAGAGTTTAGTCCTCAAAGGCAACAATAAATTTACACTAAACGACTATTGCGAAGCCAACACTAAAGACAGAGACAAACCCTATGAAGTGGGTTACGACTTTGATATCGAAAATTACATTGTTAAAGTAGATAAAGAACTTTACCTCAACTTGGTCTTCGATAAATATTACGAGAAATCCAATTTAGAGAAAGACCGAGAAGCCAACTACGATTTTGACAACTTAAACCAATTCATTTCCACCGTTACTTGTGTGATACCGAATGATTATGAAGTAAAATACGTTCCGAAGAATTTCGAATTAGACAACGAACTCATTAAGGTTCAATTGATTTACCATTACCACGGCAACACCGTTTCGATGAAAGCCACCTTGGAGACCAAAAAAATAATGCTGGAGAAAAAGGATTTTGCCCTTTGGAATGAAACGGTAAAAAAACTCAAATCGGGTTACGCTGAAACCATCATTTTAAAAGAAAAATAAACGCCTAAAATAGAAGTACATGAAATTCAACTTTGCCAACAATATTGCCACGTTAGCCGTTCTTTTGTTTTCGGTTTCACTTTACGCTCAAGAGTTTAGCTTCCAAAATTACCATTGGGACGATAAAAATACCTTAGTCGATATACCGGCAGCATACAAAGACGAAAAAGAAGTGGTTTTATCTCGAGTAACCAAAATAGAATTGGCCACTAAAGGAAAAGGCGCCACTCAATATTATATGGTTCATGAACGTACATACATCAACTCAAACGACGCAGTAGAACGCAACAACAAAGTGTATATTCCGTTTAAAATGAACGAAAGTGTGCTCGAAACCAAAGTCCGCGTAATCCAACAAAACGGCAAAGTGACCTTGTTTGATAAAAAAGATATCAAAGAAGAAGTGGATGAAGAAAAACAAATCAAATACAACTACTTCGCCATTACCGGCTTGGAAAAAGGAAGCGTTATAGAAAAAATATACATGCTGGAAGAGTTTCCTGAATTGGATGGTAAAACCATGCGCATGCAATCGAGTGTGCCGATTGTGAACAACGAATTCCAACTGATCTATCCGGGTCATTTGAAATTTAAAACCAAATCGTCTAACGGTTTACCTGAAGCAATTGAAGCAACAGCAGCCGATACTTTGAAAAAAACACTAACCGTAATAGATAAAAATATTGCGCCATTAGAAGATGACGAAAAGTACTCTAACCGCGATGTGTACCTCAAAATGTTCCGTTACAAATTGGATGAGAATTTTTATACCGGTGCCAAAAACATCAACAGCTACGCCAAATTTACCTCTAATTTTTACGACAGAATCAATCCGATACTCGACAAAAAACAACTGAAAACCATCGAAGATTTTTGCAGTCAGATTCCAAAATCAAACGACTTGCAAGAACAAATTTGGAACATCGAAAACAAAATCAAAAAAACCATCGCTTTCAATTTATATGCCGAAAGTGCCGAAAGTATAGCTGATATCATCAAAACCAAACAAGCGCATAAAGTTGATTTACTCAAATTATACTCGGCCATTTTCAGACAATTTAAAATTGAAAATAAAGTGGTCTTGACTTCAAACCGTTTTGAAATTCCGTTTGAAAAAGACTTTGAGAGTTATGAAAATTTAGATGAAGCTTTATTCTATTTCCCAAGCATTAAAAAATACCTCACGCCAACCGAAATTGAATACCGCATTCCCTTATTCCCTGATGGTTTAGGCAATAACAACGGCTTATTCATCAGTGAAAAAATATTTGGCGGCGTTGGAATGGGAATCAGCGAAATTAACTTTATCGAATTGCCGGGCGTAGAAATCACTACCGATCATATGGTCATTACAGCCGATTTTACAGATAATCTAGAAAATCCGAAAATCACCACTTCCATCGACTTTGGTGGTTATACGGCTATGAATTTCCAACCAATAAAAGATTTTACTTCGGCAGACCAATACCAAACGATTTTGAAAAGCATAGCCGAAAACTATACGATTAACACCGAATATTCTTCACTTAAAACCGAAAATGACGGCGTAGAAAACATTGGTAAAAAACCTTTTGTCATGCAACTGACTTTTGAGGGAAAAGACTTGATTCAGAATGCCGGCGGGAATTATTTGTTTTCTATAGGGAAACTAATTGGCAGTCAAATGGAATTGTACCAGGAAAACAAAAGAACACTTCCCGTTGAAATTGACCATCCGCATGCTTACCAAAGAACGCTTAAAATCATATTGCCAAAAGGCATAACAGCCAAGAATTTAGAGAAATTCAACATGAACTTCAAAACCGACCTCAACAACAAAACCGAAGCCGGGTTTGTAAGCAGTTACTCTGAAAAAGAAGGTGTGATTACCGTAACCAATACCGAATTTTACAATGTGGTGAATTATCCGCTGGAAAAATTCAACGACTACAAAAACGTCATTAACGCCGCAGCCGATTTCAATAAAATTGTCATCATGCTAACGAAAATGTAAACGATACTTTCCATTTTAAAAACCTCTTCCCTAATCCGAAGAGGTTTTTTTATGCCAATATGACAATTGTCATTTTAATTGGTGCACTGTCGTTTTACATTTGTTCTTGTAAAATTATATCATGTCAGTTTCATTAGTCCAAAAATATAACGTTCCCGGTCCGAGATACACCAGTTATCCGACAGTTCCGTATTGGGATGAAAGTTCATTTTCTCGCAATAAATGGATAAATACTTTCGTGAAAAGTTTTACCGAAAGCAATACTACTGAAGGAATAAGCCTGTACATACATTTGCCGTTTTGTGAAAGCTTGTGTACGTTTTGCGGTTGCCATAAGCGCATTACCAAACGCCATGAAGTAGAACATCCTTACATTGAAGCCGTTTTAAAAGAATGGAACTTGTATTGCGAAGCTTTTCCGGAAAAACCAATTATCAAAGAAATTCATTTGGGTGGCGGTACGCCTACTTTCTTTTCCCCCGAAAACTTGGAACGCCTGATTAACGGCATCTTTTTAAGAGCCGATAGAGCTGCAGCATACGAGTTTAGTTTTGAAGGCCATCCAAACAATACCTCCCGAGCCCATTTGCAAAAATTATATGATCTAGGCTTTCGGCGTGTAAGTTTCGGTGTTCAGGATTATTCAGATAAAGTCCAAACGGCTATCCATCGCCTGCAACCTTTTCACAATGTGGCTAAAGTTACTTTTTGGGCCAGAGAAATAGGCTATACATCCATATCACACGATTTGATATTTGGGTTACCGTTCCAAACTTTAGACCATGTGATTGATACCATTGAAAAAACCAACTCTTTGGCGCCCGATAGATTGGCTTTTTACAGCTATGCCCATGTGCCTTGGATTAAAGGCAATGGACAACGCGGTTTTAAAGATGAAGACGTGCCGAAAGACGACGAAAAACGCAAACTCTACGAAGTGGGAAAAGCACTGTTGGCCGAGCGTGGCTATCACGAAATCG
>NZ_JBILQL010000021.1:0-33759 GCF_044373165.1 Flavobacterium sp. | reverse complement strand
TCGTGAGTAGTGTTGAGCAAAAGGTCTTTTAAATAGATGTTTTGTTCGTTGAATAATCCGTCTACTCCGGCCAGTCCGATGCTATAATTTCCGGTGGTTGGCACATTAACGCCTATCGGAACTTCATCGTTTATATCGAAAGGTAAAGCTCGGCCTTGGATGATGTATTTTTTGTCGTTAATCAACGAATAGATTCTTAAATCGCCTGTGTTTTGGGTCAAACAATCGAAGAAACTATCTTCGGCCATAGTAGCATCTTGGATGTAACCGAATAAGGTTCTGTCTGAGCGACTGGAACTGTTTACGATATCTAGCCAAATTCTGTTTCTTTCCAAGCTTTCAACATAACTCTCAGAGGTGTAAGAATTTGACAGTCTGTAAAAGTTACTATTGTCATAATTTGTACTTCTCAGATTGTTGTTAAAAGTTACGTTGTTCGATGCTGTTGGCCCATCAACCATTTGCACAAAGAAGCCTTGTCCTGAACCAATATATAATTCAGGGCCTGCCAAAGGACAGCAACTTGTGCCTGTATAGGTGTAAGTTAAATAATCTCCCGGGCTATAATTATAAGCGAAGGAACCATAAAACGGACTTGAGATGTTGGAAGGCAATGTCCCGTGTGTCCATAAACGAATATTACCCATAATCTTACTGTTATTGTCAAATAAGAATTGGCTACCTCTAATGGCAGATGGGTATGGGTTACCTAATAAATTCCAATTGTCGCTGTAGTTGTTGATTTCAGTACCGTTCAATCCTACGTGATAAGCCGTGTTGGTGTCATTACCTCTGAAGATGGGAATGGTTACAGGGCCATTATTCGGAACACCGGTAAACGTTCCTGGCAAAGTTGAATTCGTTGATAGACTGAAACTGTTTGGTCCTCTGGCAATATATCCTTTACCGGCTGTCATGATGTTGCTTGAAGCGCCAATCCAATTCCCTTGACCGCCATTGGTATTGGCAACAGTGGTGTCCCATTTGAATATGGCTCCGAACGATAACGGAGAGGCAATATTATTTACTGTGTAGTTTGCGACAGGAGACGACCAATACACGTAATCTAGTCTTCGAATGTTGGCATTACGTCTGTAAATGATATTACCTGTATTAGTGGCATTATTAATTTGCACCAAACTCGCATTGTTATTGATTGTAAAGGTACCGCCGGTTGCCACATTTACCCAATCAGTTACGGTTATGGTGTTGTTAGAGTTGATGGTTAGCGTTGCGCCGCTATAAATGGATAAAGTTCCTGCTAATCCAACATAGTTGGTTCCGGAGATGATAGGATTGTTAGCAGTAACCGGAATTTTTACACAATCAGTATTGTTAGGAATAACATTTGGTGTCCAGTTATTGTTGTTGTTCCAATCGTTGTTAACAGAACCATTCCAAATTTTTGAATTAGTAACTACTACGGTGGTTTCATCCAATACTTTTACAATTGCACCATTGCACATGTTATAAGTAACCTCCGCAGTGTAGGTTGTAGTGGTCGCAGGACAAACGTTTATGGTGTTCGTACTGCCGAGATTAGTGCCGGTAGTTCCCGAACCTTCAAACCAATTGATCGATGTAATAGATGTTCCTGAAGGTACAAATCTCCAAGCCTCTTCCGAGGCATTCCAATTAGTACTTAAGCCATTGCGATTAGGCGCAACAACTGCTTGTGTTCGTGTGGCGTCTTGTACTCCTACTATGGCATTTCCGCTGTTCCAAGGAAAAACATTGTTGTTGTCTATGTTTTTTTCTTTGATGTAAACTTCAATGATGTTGCTGTCTTCATACAGTACCATCATTCCGGTGTATAAAATAGAGTTGTCAGAGAACATAGGAACATTATACCATGAGGCTACTAATGCTCTACAGCCTGTATCCAGTGTTACCAATTCCCAACCTACTTCACCGCCTTCACTTGGGTCGATGTCATGAAATACTCCAAAAATGGCATTGCCAACCAATTGATCATCGGTATTGTTTGGTAAATTATCGTTAAATGCAAATCCGGAAGCCGATTCGGCATAACCGGTGTTGAAAGTTAGCACGCCATTGGAACCAATAACACATTGACTGAAATTAGTTCCGTAGAAACAAAAATTAAATGGAAGATTTACAACCGGTGACCAAACATCGTCTACATTAACACTTACCGGGTTTTCTAAACAGCTGAATTGATAAGGTGGGTTGTAAGGAATACTCTCAACAGTATAGTTAGTTGTATTACCCAATTGTAGGTATTCGGCTTCCAAATCAACACAAGTAGAGGAAGAACAAGTAATTGGAGATGGGTCTGCACCGTTTAATCCCAATCCGCCGGCTAAAATATCAGGACAAGCACTTGTTATGCTTCCGGATCCATTACCGGATATACAATCTGTTGAAAGACAAATTCTAAAAGTGCCGAATACATCGTTGCCACTCTCCCAAAAGCGGATAAAAATAGTGCTTCCCGGTGTTAATCCTGTTAAGTTTAAATAGGGCATAAGTCCGTTACTACTACTGTCTGCATCACATTGTAATAAGGTTAAAGCGCCACAAGATCCGGTATACACTGCTATACTTCCATCTGTAATAGTATTTGAATTGGTATCAATTCTCACTATTCCGTTGCTGGGAACTGTAGCACTAAACCAAACATCACCTCCAAGATAGTTACCACAACCTGGAGCCGGTATTCCGGAAGACGATGTAGCTCCTAAAGTAGTAAATGTTTGAAAGCTACAGCTTGTATTGACATTTAAATCAATTGCCGCACAAGGTTCGTTATTTATAGGCGGCACCGGACTGGAAACACAAATGCCAAAACTTCCGTTGTTGTTATTGCTGTATTCCCAAACCCGAATATATATTATACTGCCGGGTGTTAAGCCTGATCTAAAAATGTAAGACATTGCACCGTTATTACTATCATCATCATCACATTCTATCAAAGTAAGACTGCCACATGTTCCGCTGTAAATGGCCATTCCGCTATCTGTCATAACGTTATCATCGGTGTCAATTTCTATTATTCCATTAGCCGGAACGGTTACACTAAACCAAACATCTCCACCGGCATAGCTTGCGCATCCGGGGTCTCCTACTCCGGGACTAGCTGTGGCTCCATTGTTAGTGTAGTAGGTGTAGGTGCAACTGCTGTTAACAGTTAATGGAATAGCCGTGGCACAATTATCATTGGTTATTGTGGTTGAAGTATTTCCGCTCGTGTACGCGCTGTTGCACCCATTGCTGGCTAATATTCGATAATAATAGGTTGTGCCGGAGTTTAATCCTGAAACTGGTAAGGTTACAGTTGGCGCTGAGGCAGAGAATGGAGAACCGGGGATATTGGAGGTATAACCACTATCTGTGGTAATTTGAATGGTATAATTTATACCTAGAGCCCCACCACCTGTTGGTGTTGTCCAATTCAAAGTAAAGCTACTGTTGGTTAAGGCAGTAACAGTAACGGGACTAGGAGTAGCGGGACAAGTTACCGCATTTCCGGTTAGAGGACCACTCAAATTATATATCGGACCTCCTGAGCAAGCGGTATTGTTGTATGCATAGATGTAATAATAATATCTTGTATTTCCGTTTAAACCTGTTCCTGCAATTGTAGTTGAAGTGCCGCTTTGAACAAATGTGAGTCCGGCACCCAAGGTTCCGATGTTTGCACCGGAATAGATTGTACCGTTTGCCGGCTGAGTTGGCGGTGTAGCTGAAGTTGATTGAATGACTAGATATCCGTCGGCACTGCCGCTAAATGTGGCCGGAATCGAAGTTGAGGTTATTGTCCCTAAGGCAAGGCCTGAGGCTTGACTAACCGGAGCAACACAGGGTGTTTGGGTGCCTATACACAGGGTAAAGGAGCCTTGACCAGAACCAGATGAGTAGCTATACACTCTAACATAATAGGTGTTTCCAATGGTTAAGCCGGTTATAGTGGTGGTCTCAGCGGTTGTGATTGTGTCATCTGTACAACTTAAGCTTGTTAAGCTTCCGCAAGAACCGCTGAAAGTTTGTAAAACAATATCGGAAATGGTGCCTGGAGTGGCGGTTACTACATGTGATGTTGCAGTAGCCACAAAGCGATACCATACATCATCATCTGCTGTGCCGGTACAACCAACTTGTGATTGGGTAGCTCCCAAAGTTGTTCCTGAAGTGGTTGAAGAGCAAGTTAAGGTAGGGTTAACGGTTAAAGCTGTTGCATTACTGCAATTATCGTTTGCCAAACTGGTTACACACAAACTGGTTAATGTTAAATTACTCGAACCGATATTAACTACTTTGATATAATAGGTGCCATTGTTTAAAGTGGTGTTGATTATTTCAGTTTGGGAACCATTGAAGTTATTATCATTGGCACAAGCAATTTGTGTAAGCGTTCCGCTACAGTTACTTGTAGTTGAAATCAATTGGAGAAGTAAGTTTCTATTTCCGGCAACCCCGGTAATGGTAATGTTTAAAGGACCACCACTGACAGTAAAGGTATACCATTTTTCTCTAGCATAGGCTCCGGTGGCACAAGATGAAAGTGCCGGTGCATCTGGAGTTGTGTCTGTAACACTACTGCTGGTGGTGCAAGCTCCGTTAACCGTTATAGGGATAGCAGTTGCGCAAGTTGTTCCCTGTGCAAAAGATGTTATTGCGCATAAAAGTATCGCAATTGTAACCAAACAAAATATCCTACTACGACCTACTGATACATTATGATTTGGGTAGAGTTGCTTCATTAAATTTGGTATTTAATTAAAAATAAATTATAAATTTAAGTTAAAAAGTTTAATTATCAGAGAAAAAGTAAATATACTACAATACATTTTAAGGTTTGGATTTATTTTTCACTCATTTTCTTTATTTTCTCTAAAAAATTTCATTTAGTATTGCCTTTTTTTGAGTAATTAACGTAAATTCGAATTGCTAATGCACTGATTATGAAAAAAATATTTTGTCTGTTTCTATTTTTTTTGTCTGTTCTTAAAGGCTTTTCGCAACTTTATGTGAGTGCTAACAGTTATGTATTTGTTAAAAATCAATATGTTTTTGTTAATCAGGATATCGATTTACAAAACAATGGGTTCTTTTATTTGCGAAATGAAGGACAACTTTTACAAGGCACTTCAGCAGCTTCTGCCAACAAAGGTTTGGGTAAGCTTTCTGTTTTTCAAGAAGGAACTTCTGATAATTTTGACTATAATTATTGGTGTTCTCCTGTTGGGAATGCTTCTGCCGCAGTAGGGAATGAAAATTTCGGTATTAGTATGTTTCATGTGCCGACAACCAACATTAATAGTAATCCCGCTAGTATAGCATTATATAGTTATAATGGTTCATCTTCTAATGGTAATTTATCTATCGCTGCTTATTGGATTTGGCGCTATTTATCGGGAACCAATTATTCTGAATGGATTCAATCCGGCGCCACCACAAATATTTCAGCAGGCCAAGGTTTTACTATGAAAGGAACGGCAGGAACGGATGTTACAAATGTAGGAGAAGCTGTTGTAAATAATCCCGGAAGTGCCCAACGATACGATTTCAGAGGAAAGCCCAATGATGGGAATATTTCGGTTTCTGTTGGGTTGGATAAGCTAACCCTAACCGGAAATCCATATCCATCGGCTCTACATGTTAGTGCATTCTTGTTAGATCCAACCAATTCTGATTGTACAGGAGTCGCCTATTATTGGGAACAAAATAAAACGATAAATTCTCATTATTTGTTAGCTTATCAAGGAGGTTACGGAACTTACGTGCCTATTAGTGTTAGTCCCACAGAATACGGGGTTTACGTTCCGGCAATCTTTAATACTTATAATATAGATGGGACTGTAAATACAACAGGAGTATCATCCGGTTTGTCTATTCAAAGGAAATATGCTCCAATTGGTCAAGGTTTTATGATTAAAGGAAAAGCTACAGGAACACCAGCCACAGTGACTTTGAAAAATGCTCATCGTGTTTTTTATAAAGAATCCGATGTCTATTCCCAATTTGAGAGAACAATAGGGAGTTCAGTCCCAAACAGCAATATTGATTCGGCAAGCGAAGATGTATCAGTGATTCGTTTAAATACTGTAATTAACAATCAATATACCCAACAAATTGCACTGGTGTTAATGCCTTCTGCTACCGATGGAATTGATCGCGGTGTTGATGCTTTGTCGCCTGTTGAAGAAACTATTCCTAATGAGGTTTATTTTGATTTAGATCAGAATAGGTATGTAATCCAAGGCGTTAGTTTTAGTGCGGACAAAAGAATTCCTATTGGGATAAAGGCTACCAATTTAGCGACTTTTAAGTTTGATGCTTCCATGGTTGCCAATTTTGATGAAGCACAGGATATCTTTCTCTATGATGCTTTTAACGACAGTTATCACAACATCAAGAACAGTACATACGAAGTAAGTTTGGCAACAGGTATTTACAAAAATCGATTTGAAATTACCTTTCAAGATTATTCACTTAAATCAGATAATGAAGCGCTTAAGTCGGAGTTTGTGATTTTGCAAAATAATGCCGGTCAGGTTTTGGAAGTTCACAACCCAAATTCAAGAACTGTCAAATCTATTGCGCTTTATGATTTGACCGGAAAGCGAGTCTTTGCAAAGGAAGAGCTGGGCTCCGAATTACACTATCAATTTACAACTCAAGGTTTGGCACAAGCAGTCTATTGGGTTCAATTGATTACAGATGTCAATCAAAAAGTGAATCAAAAAGTAATTATCACCAACAAATAGGTCTCTTTTTGCAAAGCGATTTGTACCTTTGTAAAAAGGCTTTTCTTGAAAAGTTACAATCAAAAAATAGTCATTGAAAACCCCGATTATTCGCTTTTTATCAAGCGAGAGGATTTATTACATCCCTACATATCAGGAAATAAATTCAGAAAACTGCATTTTAATGTGCAAAAAGCAAAAGAGGAAAAACACAATACGTTGTTAACATTCGGAGGCGCTTTTTCTAATCACATATTAGCTGTAGCTTCGGCCGGTTATGAAAACAATATGAAAACCATAGGGATTATTCGCGGGGAAGAATTGCAGCAGAAAATCGCTGAGAATCCCACCTTGTTAAAAGCCCAAGAATTCGGAATGGTTTTTGAGTTCGTTTCCAGAGCAGTGTATCGCAACAAGCAGGATGTTGATTTTATTCAAACCTTGCAAAAGCGATATGGTAATTTTTACTTGTTGCCCGAAGGCGGAACGAATAATTTAGCGGTTAAAGGCTGTGAAGCAATTTTAGAAGAATCCGATAAGGAGTTTGATTTTATTTGTTGTGCTGTAGGCACTGGTGGGACTATTTCAGGGATTGTTAACAGTTCAAAAGACGGTCAACAAGTTTTAGGATTTCCGGCACTTAAAGGCGATTTTTTAACAGAAGATATTCGTAAATTTGTCAACAAATCAAATTGGCAATTAGTAACCGATTATCATTTTGGCGGATATGCTAAAACTACTGAGGAATTAATTTTATTTATTAACGAATTTTACAAAAAATTTCAAGTGCCATTAGATCCAATATACACCGGAAAAATGGTTTTTGGAGTTTTAGATTTAATAGAAAAAAAAGCATTTCCCAAAGGCTCCAAAATACTTATCATACACAGTGGTGGTTTGCAGGGAGTACAAGGAATGAATTTTTTACTGAAACAGAAAAACCAAATCGAAATACAAATCTATGATTAAGAAACTTTTTTTAACTATTCTTCCTCTTTTGATGATAGCCTGTAGCTCCAATCAGTCTGTAGTGAGAACTTCGCAGCCAGACCCAAGGAAAACTACAACACCCGTTACACAAAGAGTAAAAAAGCCTATTTATCGTCCTTCAACAAATAAGAGTACAGGTGTGGCAACTCAAAAACCTGTTGCTTCTCCGGCCATCAACAACAATACTAGTACTACCGAGATCTTAGAGGCTACTACTCGGGTTAAAGTAACTGCAGAAATGGTTTTGGCTTACATAGAAAAATACAAGAATATTGCCAAGGAGAATATGGTTAAATCCGGAATTCCGGCCAGTATTACTTTGGGACAAGCTATTTTAGAATCGGGCGCCGGCACCGGACCTTTGAGTATGCAAGCTAATAATCACTTCGGGATTAAATGTCATAAAGAATGGAGCGGACCAAGTATACGCTATACTGATGATGAGGAAAATGAGTGTTTCAGAAAGTACAATGAGCCCAGTGGCTCTTTTCGCGACCATTCTTATTTCTTAACCAGTCGTCCTCGTTATGCCGCTTTGTTTCAATTGGAGAAAGACGATTATACCGCTTGGGCTAAAGGATTGAAAGCTGCCGGTTATGCTACAGATCCGAAATACCCGGAAAAGTTAATCGGTTTAATTGAACGCTACCAATTGGGCAAATACGATGCTGAGGTTTTGGGGAAAGAATATGTGGCCGTAATGCCTAAGAAAGAGATTGCCTACACTGACGATGTCCAAAAATATACGGTAGTTAAAGGGGATACCTTGTATTCAATATCAAAACGATTCAATATCTCTATCGAAGAACTTAAGCGGAAAAATAATTTGGTGGACAGTGCTCTGTCATTGGGACAAACTATTATCGTAAAGTAAATTTAAAATTTCACATTTAGTATGATTTATCAAAGAAGCAGTCAGTTGTTTGCTGAAGCTGAAAAAGTAATTCCCGGTGGCGTTAATTCTCCCGTAAGGGCTTTTAAAGGAGTGGGCGGAACGCCACTTTTTGCCAAAAGTGCCAAAGGTGCTTATTTGTATGATGAAGATGACAATCGTTTAATTGATTATATCAATTCTTGGGGTCCGATGATTTTAGGCCATGCCTATCAACCCGTTGTTGAGGCTGTTATTGAAAAAGCTAAAAAAGGAACCTCTTTTGGGATGCCCACTGAATTAGAAACCAAGATTGCAGAGTTGGCTATCTCAATGGTGCCTAATATCGATAAGATTCGTTTTGTAAATTCAGGGACCGAAGCTTGTATGAGCGCTATACGATTGGCTAGAGGATTTACTAAAAGAGACAAAATTGTCAAATTCTCCGGTTGTTATCATGGCCATTCTGATTCATTCCTGATTGCTGCCGGTAGCGGTTTGAGTACTTTTGGTGTGCCAAATAGCCCCGGAGTGACTCAAGGTACGGCCAAAGACACTTTGTTGGCTCAATATAATGACATAAACAATGTGAAAGCTTTATTTGAAGCCAATCCCAATGAAATTGCTGCGGTAATTATTGAGCCCGTAGCCGGAAATATGGGTTGTGTACCGCCCAAAGAGGGCTTTTTGCAAGCTTTACGTGAGCTGTGCAGTAATCACAATGCGTTATTGATTTTTGATGAAGTGATGACAGGCTTCCGTTTGGCCAAAGGCGGAGCGCAAGAGTTGTATAATATAAATACTGATATTGTTTGTTTCGGCAAAGTAATAGGAGGTGGTTTACCGGTTGGAGCTTTTGCGGCTCGCGAGGAAATCATGAACTTTTTGGCGCCCTTAGGTCCGGTTTATCAAGCCGGGACATTATCAGGAAATCCTCTAGCTATGGCAGCTGGGTATGCCATGTTGCAAGATTTGGATTCTGATTCCGAAATTTACAATAGGTTGGAAGCTAAAACCGCTTATTTGCATCAAGGAATTGAAAAAGTTTTAATTGAAAACAACATAGTTTTTACCATTAACCGAGTTGGTTCAATGATTTCTGTACATTTTGATGCCAATCCTGTAGTAGATTTTCAAACCGCTAAAAACGGAGATAATGAAACTTTTAAGAAGTTTTTTCATGGTTTGTTGCATGAAGGAGTGTATATCGCACCTTCTGCTTATGAGACTTGGTTTATAACTGATGCTTTGACCTATGAAGATTTGGATTTTACTATTGAAGCCATCAATAAAGTGTCCAAAACACTATAAATAAAAAAACCTCTCAGAAATGAGAGGTTTTTTTATTTAGATTGACACAATTAGTTGGTGATTAATTCTTTGAGCAATTCTTTGTTTTGTCTCAATTTTGTCATTTGATCATCAGAAATTGAGGCTGCAATTTTCATTTCAATAATTCTGGCTACTTCATCTCTTTTCTCTTGAGATAGGTTTTTGTCTTCCAGAGTTCTGTGTTTTTGTTCAAACAATCTTTCGAAATCAGCTGTTTGTGTTTCGTTTAAACCCAAATACTGAGATAAGGCTAAAGCTTCTTTTTTGCCTTTTTCTGCAGTGGTTAAATCTTTTTTATCTTGAGCGTTTGCATTTATAGTAAAAGCTAACAGTAAAGTTAAAGCAGCGATTAATTTTTTCATTGTTTTAGTTGTTTAGAAGAATAATAACTCCAAAACTAAATTATTTTGGTGAAATCTCAAAATTTATTTTTGTTAATCTTCCGGAGTGATTTTTCCTTTGCCTTTTCGTTCGGCCATTTTTTCTTTTAGTTTGCCTTTGCGTTCCTCTCGCAATTTTTCCCATTTGGCAAATTGTTCCTGACTTAAGATTTTTTTCATTTCTGCGCTATGAGCAGTTTGTTCCTCTTTCAGTTTGGCTTTCATAGCTTCTCTCTTGGCTTTTTTTTCTTCAGCCATTTGAGCTCTTTTTGCTTCTCTTTTTTCTACCTCACTAGTCACCAATGCTCGTATTTCTTTGATTTGTTTTTCGTTCAAATCCAAATCTTTTGTCATTCTTTTAACTTGAATGTCGACTTTCTCTTCCTTGGTCAAACGATCGCCTTCCGGTCTTCTTTCTCTTTTTCCTTGTGCCCATGTAGTCATACCAACTAACAATAAAAGGGCTAAAAATAATTTTTTCATTTTTTTTCTATTTGAATTACTGTCTTTGGACATATTCTTTTGGATAAGGTTTAATAGAGGACAAAAAAAATAAAATAAGAGCTCGTTTAGAGCTCTTGTTATTAGTTTAAAACTACGGTCTTGTTATCGCCGTCTACTACGACTTTGGTCAAGCCGTGTTTGGCCAATCCTTTTATGGCAGCGTCCCATTTTTTGCCACTGAGTTGCGTTTTCTCTTTTAAAACACTTAAGGATTGGTTGTTTTCGGCTTTTAATAAACCGATAATTATTTTTTCTTCTTCTGTCAATTCCAATTGTTTTTTCTCCGGTCGCATTTGCGGGAAGAACAAGACTTCTTGTATTGATTGGTTGTTGGTTAAAAACATAATCAAGCGATCCATACCAATCCCTAGACCTGAAGTGGGTGGCATACCGTATTCCAAGGCTCTCAAGAAATCGTGGTCGATAAATTGTGTAGCTTCATCATCACCGCGCTCGGCCAATTTTAACTGGGCTTCAAAACGTTCTCTTTGGTCAATAGGGTCGTTTAATTCGGAATACGCATTGGCGATTTCTTTTCCGCATACCATCAATTCAAAACGTTCGGTCAACTCAGGGTTGTCGCGGTGTTCTTTACACAAAGGCGACATTTCTTTTGGATAATCCGTAATGAAAGTCGGCTGAATAAAATTGCCTTCACACTTGGCGCCGAAAATTTCATCAATTAATTTGCCTTTGCCCATCGTTTCATCTACTTCAATGCCCATATTTTTGGCGGCGTCAAACAATTCCGCTTCACTTTTGCCCGAAATGTCAAAACCGGTAAATTGTTTAATAGCATTGGTCATGGTGACACGAGCGTAAGGAGCTTTGAAATTCACTTTGTGCTCGCCGAAAGTAGCTTCGGTAGTACCGTTTACTTGTAGCGCACAGTATTCGAGTAACTTCTCCGTAAATTCCATCATCCAGTTATAATCTTTGTAAGCTACGTAGATTTCCATAGCTGTGAATTCCGGATTGTGTGTTCTGTCCATTCCTTCATTGCGGAAGTTTTTGGAAAATTCGTATACACCGTCAAAACCACCTACGATTAGTCTTTTCAGATACAATTCGTTGGCAATTCTCATGTACAAAGGAATGTCTAAACTGTTGTGGTGTGTAATAAACGGACGTGCTGCCGCACCACCGGCAATGGATTGTAAAACCGGCGTTTCCACTTCCATATAACCGGCTGTGTTGAAAAAGCTTCGCATCGCATTGAACAACTTGGTTCTTTTGATAAACACTTCTTTTACTTGCGGATTCACTACTAAGTCTACATATCGCATTCTGTAACGCAATTCCGGATCGGTAAAAGCGTCAAAAACATGCCCTTCGTCGTCCATTTTCGGCAATGGCAATGGTCGCAGGGTTTTGCTTAAAAAGGTAAAATTATTAACTTGAATGGTTTTTTCACCCACTTTAGTCAAAAACAATTCGCCTTCCACTCCAATAAAGTCTCCTAAATCGGTCAGTTTTCTAAAAACTTGATTGTATTTTGTTTTGTCTTCACCCGGACAAATGACGTCACGATTAAAGTACAATTGGATACGGCCTTCGCTGTCTTGCAATTCCACAAAAGCCGCTTTTCCTTGGTCGCGTATGCTCATCAATCTTCCGGCTACTACCACTTTCTTGCCTTCTTCAAAAGTCTCCTTAACCTGTTTAGATGTGTGGTCTACCGGGAATAAATCCGCAGGATAAGGGTTAATGCCTAAGTCACGAAGGGCTTGAAGTTTTTCTCTTCTGATAATTTCTTGTTCCGAAAGTTGCATATACAAAGGTTTTGAGCCGGCAAAGATAACGATAAGTGCTAAAGTATCAAAGCCTCACGGATTCAATTTTTTTGTTTCGGGAGCGAAGGGTTCGGGCTTCATCAGTGGTCCGTTTTCCCGCTTTTCACTCTATCTCGCCTTACAGGCAAGATGCCGTTTCAATCGGGGCTAATTGGGAAATCATTTGTATCTTTGGCAAAATTAATTTATGAAATTACTAAAACTGACATTGTTGGTCGTGGTCTTGACATTTTTTCAAAGTTGTAAAATCACAGAATCACTTTTAATCAAAGAAGACGGAACAGGAAAGTTTAATTACGATATAGATGCCTCGCCGTTGATGGATATGGCGGGCAGTGCTTTTTCGGGTGAAGGCGAAAAAAAACCAAGCAAAAGAAAAAGCAAAAAGGCTTCGGAGAGACAAAGCAAAATCATGGATAGTACATTTACTTTTAAGGAATTGTTTGCCGATAAAAAAGACAGTATCGCTGCTTTGCCGGCTGAAGAGCAGGAACGCATCAAAAAGCTTGAAAATTTCAGCATCAGAATGGTGGTTAATGAAAGCGCAAAGCAAATGTCGTATTCCCTTTTTTCAGAATTCAAAACCATTGAAGAGTTAAAAAATATGACTTCCCCGGTCAGTGCCATTAAAAGTGCCGGTGTCGCTCCTGCTGCAGTTAATGCTGGAATGACTCAAAAAGAAGCCCAGGAAAACACTTCGACTTCCTATGATTATGATGGTAAAACATTTAAAAGAGTAGTGGCTGAATTGGATTCGGCTGCCCAAAACACCAGCGAAACCAAACAAGAAGAAAATAAGTTGTCCGAAGAAGAGTTAGAAGCTCAAAAAACGGCAGAAGGTTTAGTTGAGGCCATGAAAGAGCTTATGGGGAAATCGAGTTACAAAGTCATTTATACTTTTGAAAAGAAAATTAAGTCCGTTTCGGTGCCTAATGCAGTCTTAAGCGAGGATAAAAAAACGGTTACTATCGATTATCTTTTTGAAGATTACATGAAAAAGCCAAAATCTTTAGATTTGGAAATTGAGTTTGAATAATGAATAAAAATATACAACTTCAAGATTTAGGCAACAAGGACTATAAAGCGACTTGGGACTACCAGGAGACTTTGTTCAAAGAGATAGTCGATGTTAAGTTGGCCAAGCGAAGTCAGCCTGAGTTGGTAACCCCTAATTATTTTTTATTTGTAGAACACCCGCATGTTTATACTTTGGGCAAAAGCGGTGATGTTTCTAATTTATTGTTGTCTCAAAATCAATTAGAAGCCAAGGGAGCTACTTTTTACAAAATCAACAGAGGAGGCGATATCACTTATCACGGGCCGGGTCAAATTGTTGGTTACCCAATTTTGGATTTAGAAAATTTTTTTACCGATATTCACAAATACCTTAGGTTTCTGGAAGAGGTTATCATACTTACTTTGGCAGAGTATAATATAATAGGTACAAGGAGTGAAGGAGAAACCGGAGTTTGGTTAGATGTTGGAACGCCTTTTGCTAGAAAAATTTGTGCTATGGGTGTACGCGCCAGTCGTTGGGTAACCATGCATGGTTTTGCTTTAAACGTCAATGCTGATTTAGGGTATTTTGATAATATTATTCCTTGCGGCATTCGCGGCAAAGCTGTTACCTCGATGCATGTTGAGTTAGGTCAAAAGGTTGATGAACAAGAAGTGAAAAGGAAAATTCAGCAGCACTTCTCATCGCTTTTTGAATCCACTTTTATTTAAAATTCCAATTTCAATTGTTCGGGCAATAATCGAAACGACATTCGGTGGTATTTGGTGGTGCCGTATTTTTTTATCGCTTCACGATGTTCCTCAGTAGGATATCCTTTGTTCTTTTTCCAATTGTACATAGGGAATTGCTCGTGTATGTTATTCATGTATTCATCGCGATAGGTTTTAGCCAATACAGAAGCGGCAGCTATACTTAAAAATTTACTATCACCCTTTACAATAGTTGTATATGGGATTTGATTTAAGGGTTTGAAACGATTGCCATCAACAATAATGTATTCAGGAGTAGGATTTAACTTCAAAATGCTCTCCTGCATTGCTTGAATAGAGGCATTTAAAATATTAATATCGTCTATCACAGAAGCATCAAGATGTGTTACGGCAAATGTAATGGCTTTGGCTTCGATCAAAGGTTTTAGTTGTTCTCTTATTTTTTCTGAAATTTGTTTGGAGTCGTTCAAATAATCCAACTTGAAATTTTCAGGTAAGATTACTGCAGCTGCTGTAACCGGTCCGGCCAAGCAACCCCTGCCGGCTTCGTCTGTGCCACATTCAAATGTAAAATCCGAAAAGTGATTTAATAACATCTTTGTTTTTTTTTTGTAAAAATAAAAAACCGTACGCAACCAATTCATATTTATTTCATCAAAAGAAGTAGTAACTTCATAAAAATCTTCTTGAGTTGGTTTCTTAAGTGTTAAAAAAAATATTATTCCGAAGTAATATTTGTTTATTTAAGAAATAATTAAGAAGTTTGCGAAATAACTAACTCAAATAAAATTAATATGAGATCGAAGTTCAAATGGATTTTTACGCTTTTATTGGCGTTTACAATGCAGTTTTCGTTTGCACAAGAGAAAACTGTAACTGGAGTTGTTTCAGATAAAACTGGACCACTACCTGGTGCGAACATTATTGTTAAAGGAACAAAAAACAGCGCTCAAACTGATTTTGACGGAAAATTTTCCATCAAAGCTAAGGCAGGTGATGTTTTGGTAGTTTCATTTACAGGTTACAACACGCAGTCTATTAACGTAACTGCGGCTAACAATTATAATGTAACCATGTCTGAAGGGGTTGCTTTAAGTGAAGTTGTGATTATTTCTGAAGGTTACAACAGAACAAGAACAAAAGCGAACACTACTACTGCTCAGACAACAATTTCTTCAGAAACAATTGAAAACAGAGCTAACGTTTCTGTTCTTGCGTCTTTGCAAGGACAATCACCGGGTCTTACCTTGATTTCAAGTTCAGGATCACCGGGTTCAGCGAAGTTTGATGGTTTCATTAGAGGTGCTTCATCTATCAATGGTAATACCGATCCTTTGATTGTAATTGATGGGGTTCCTTCTACATCAAACCAATTTCGTAACTTGAATCAAAATGAGATTGAATCTGTTACTACTTTAAGAGATGCATCAGGTACATCTATTTATGGTAATAAAGGTGCAAATGGTGTAATTGTAATCACAACCAAAAATGGTAAATATGACACAGGTGTTAAGTTTAATTATGACACAACTGTAGGTTTTAACTCTTTACCTAAAAATGACTACAATTTGGCTAATGCACGTGAATTATTGGCTATTGAAAAAGTAAGAGGTGTCGGAAGAGGAGTTACTTTAACAGATGCTCAGATTGCTGATTATAACATTAATACAAATTGGCAAGATGAATTTTTCAAAATTGATAGAGTAACGCAACACAACTTGGGTGTAACTTTCGGAGGTAAAAACATATCTTCTTATACTTCAATAGGTTACTTTGAACAAGGTGGAATGGTTCCTACAACCGACTTTAAGCGTTTTACTTTCAGAAGTAACATCAAAGGAAAAAGCAACAATGACAAATTCAATTTTGATACACAGGTTGCTCTTGGTTATTCTAAGAGAAATCAGTTAGATCAAGAGACTAACAATGGTGTGAACAATAATACAATCCAAAATCCACTCCATGGAGCGTTAACAGGATTGCCTTATTTGCCTACTTCACCTTATGCAACAGGTGCAGAATTATTAGCTGGTATTGGAACTGATTTCTCTGGGGCTAATGATACTTATGTTTTACAAGATATTTTGAGAGAGGGTAACCTTCCAAGTATGTATTCAGATAAAACAATGATTTTAAACGTAGGTACTTCTTACAAGATAACGCCTAACATTACTGTGTCTAATAGAGCAGGTCTTGATTTTAAACAATATGACAGATTGTTTGGTAGAGCGCCTTGGTCATATTTGGCATTGGTAGTTGCTCAAACTCAAGGGGCTGAATTTGGTGGTTTTGAGGATAAATCTACTTTCAATGACCTTACTTTTACTAATGTATTGAATTTAGGATATAACAAAGTATTCAAAGAAAAACATGATTTTTCTGCCGGTTTATTTATGGAATACACTAAAGCACATTATGAAGGTCACGGTTCAAGACAAAATGGTTTAAACCCTGCTACATATTCTCCTGGAGCTGGTACCGGTTATATTGCATTTAACCCTGCAACACCAAACTTTTACATTTCTACTGTTAATGCCTCTAAATTAACAGGAGGTTCATTGTCTGTTTTCGGAACTTTAGATTACGATTACAACCAAAAATATGGTTTTAGTGGTGTTTTGAGAAGAGATGCAACATACAGATTTGATGAGTCTAATCGTTGGGGTACTTTCTGGTCAGTTTCCGGTAGATGGAATATCGACAAAGAAGAGTTTATGAAGAATTCAGGTTTCGATATGTTGAAAATGAGAGTTTCATACGGTACAAATGGTAACCAAAATATTTCAGCTGCAAATTATGGTTTCCCATCTTTATTAACTTCTTCTAACTTAATTAGAGAGATTATTAGCCCGGGAACTGGTTATAATAATATTCCAGGTGCTTTACTTTATGGTCAATTCGCTAATACTGCAGTTCAATGGGAAGAAATTTCTCAGGCTAATATTGGTTTCGATTTCATTGTGTTGAACAAAAAACTTGAAGGTAATATTGACGTTTATAGAAAAACAACTAGTAATTTATTTAATGCAATTCCTAATTCTGCAGTTGTTGGTACTGGTTTTTCAATTGCAGGTAATAATGGTGAATTAAGAAATGACGGTATTGAAGTTCAGTTAAAATATAATGTTATCAAAAATGAAAACTTCAAATTATCTGTATTTGCTAATACTTCTTACAATAAAAATGAGGTTACTCAATTACGTGAAACTGATATTAATGGAGTAACCAATATTGTTGCACCAGGGTATATACTTAATGAGTGGAATTTAATTCCTTATGTTGGTGTTAACCAAGCAAACGGTAATTTATTGTATTTAGATATTGACAATAATTTAACTGAAACGCCAAACCCAGCAAAAGACAGAAGAGCAACCGGAAAAAGCAACTTGCCTAAATACCAAGGAGGTTTCGGATTTAATCTTGATTACAAAGGATTTTTTGTTAATACATTATTCTCATACATGTATGATGTGTGGAGAATTGACAACCAATTCAGATGGGCATCAAATCCAGCGTTTATTGGTGGTGAAAATGTTACAGCAGATTTCTTAAACCAATGGACACCAACAAATACAGGGTCTAATGTTCCGTCTATCAATGCCTCTAACAATGATGTATTTTTAGATTCTGACAGATTTTTATATGATTCTTCATTCTTGCGTTTGAAAAACTTGAATGTTGGTTATGATGTTCCTTCTAAGTTCCTAAAAAGATCTCCAATATCTAATTTAAGATTTTTTGTTCAAGGGGAAAACCTTTTAACTTGGACTAAATGGAGAGGTTTTGATCCAGAAGCCATCACTGCGCTTTCAGTAACAAATTTCCCTAATCCAAGAACTATTACTTTTGGTACATCTATAAGTTTTTAAAAAAAAAAATTATGAAAAAAATTAAATATCTTTTATTTATTGCGTTTTCAGCTGCGCTTACAACCTCTTGTAATGACGCATTAGATATAGTTCAAGAAGGTGAATTATATCCTGAAGGAGCTTTTAAAACAGTAGCCAATTTAAGAAGTTACTTAAATGGTGATGTTTACTCTAGGGTTAATAACTCTACAGAAATTGCTTTTACTTCTGTGTTTACTGATGAAGTTGGGATTGGTCCGGACAACGGAGGTCAAAATCTTGAAGAGCATAGATTTCAATTAAATCCAACTACAGGGTTTGTTGCAACTTTATGGAATACTCAATATACTCTTATTAATAGAGTTAACAGATTAATTGAGTTTTCTGACTTAGTGACTCCGGCAACTCCTGCAGAAGAGGCTCAAAAGAATGCCATTCTTGCTGAGGCAAGAACACTTAGAGCTCATGCTTACCTACAGTTATTAGCATTTTATTCTACAGACGTTTCAGATCCAAATGCTCTTGGTGTTGTTTTATCTGATGAGGTTTATGATCCATTAATTGTTGAGCCTAGGTTAAGAGTTGCTAACAGTGTTATTTATGATTATATAGAGCAAGATTTGTTATTTGCTGAAAATAATTTATCAGCAGCTACTGACTATAGATTTGTTACTAGAAATCTTGTGAATGCAATTAGAGCTAGATTTTATTTATATCGTAAAAATTATGATTTAGCTAAAACTTATGCTACTCAAGCTTTAACAGGTAGACCACTATTAACTAATGCCACTCAATATGCTGCTATGTGGAGAGATTCTGGTCAAGGTGAAATTATTTTTGCTGCATCACGTCCTTCAGGAGGTACTTGGTCTAATATTGCCGGTACTTGGTATTTTAATACTACTACTGCTACAGGTGGTGCTTTTCATGACATGGGTAGAAATCTTTACAACTTGTATGCCCAAAATGCAAATGATATAAGATTTACTTCTTGGATTGATCCTACTTCTGCAGTAAATAGTGGTTATTTAAGTGATATTAACTATATCGAGAATGATATCTTAGCTATAGATAAGTATCCTGGTAAAGCTGCTCAACCATTGAGAAATGATTTAAAAATGTATAGAGCTTCAGAAATGGTTCTTATCATAGCTGAATGTGAAGTTGGTGGTACTACTCAAAATTTAGCTGCTGCTGCTGCTAGAGTTCAATCTATTCGTCAAGCTAGAGGTACTGGTCAAACTACACCTGCTTATGCTACTGCACAAGCTGCTTGGGCTGACATTTTATTAGAAAGAAGAAAAGAGCTGGCTTTTGAGGGGCATAGATATATTGATATTAAAAGGTTAGCATCATTAGGTGGTGTTCAAGGTATTGATAGAAACATTACTGATGATGCAATACAAAATCTTCCTTTAACTTTGCCTCTAACCGATCACCGCTTTACCCTGCCTATTCCACAAGCAGAAGTTGCGGGTAATGTAACTATTCAACAAAACCCAGGTTATTAAAAAAAAAAATTATGAAAAAATTAAGTTTATCATTATTTAGCTTTTTGTCTGCCATAGCACTACTAGTTAGTTGTAGTGGTGGTGATGAAAACTACAAGTCATTTAGTGGTCCTCAAGAAGCAGTATTATTTAATAGTAGTACATCATTACTTGAAGTTAGTCCAACGGCTCCATCATTTATAGAAGTTTTAGTAAGCTCTACTACGGTTTCTAATGTTGATAGAACCATTGATGTACAAGTTAGTTCTTTTACAACTGCAGCTCAAAATCAATATTCTGTTGATTTGTCTACTGCTGTTATTCCTGCCGGTAGTACTACTGCAAGAGTAAGAATCAATTCTGGTGACTTTGCTAGTTTGCCTGCAATTGGATCCGTAAGTTTAGTACTTGTTTTCGATTCAGAATTATATTCTCTTCCTAACAGAAGTAATCACATTGTTTCGATACAACGTGCTTGTGCTGGTACTAGAGTTAATTTTAACATTACCTTTGATGGTTATGGTAGCGAAACAGGTTGGACTCTTTCTGATGGTTCAGGTGTTGTTGCTTCTGCAACTGCCGGTACTTATACAGATGGACAACCTACTCATGCAGAGCAATTTTGTTTGTCTCCGGGTACCTATTCTTTTGTAATGACCGATTCTTATGGTGATGGTTTATCTTTCCCTAGCAATGGTACATTTACATTAAGATTAACTGATGGTACTACTTTAGTTTCAGGTGGTGGTGATTATGGTTTTCAAACACCAACCTATACTTTTACAATTAATTAATTTCTATTGTATCAACTTAAATGCCTCTTGTTTCAAGAGGCATTTTTTTGTTAGTTTGAGATTCAACAAATATTATTTTTATCTTAATATAATTTATTTTGTGTATTTTTTGACTAACTTTAATACCTATAGAACATTTAGATTATTAAAAAAATGAAAATTTTACTTCCTCTAATATTATTATCATTGTCAGGCTCTATCTATAGCCAAAATAGTGCTGAAAAAGAAAAGATAGTTCAAGCATCTGATGTCTCCAAACTTACTGAACTCAGAGAACAGTTTTTGTTAGAGCATAAATTGCGACAAGAAAGAATCAATAAGTATTTACAAACAAATTTTATCTCTAAAAAAATTATAGTTGATGGCGTTGAAAAGGAAATCTATGACGTTGATGAACTGGGTAATGTGTCATATGCCGAAACCACTAACCGTACTTCTGCCATAACAATTGGTGCTAACCAACTCTATAACGGAGGTGTTTTGGGTCTGAATTTGCAAGGTCAAGGTATGAATGTTGGGGTTTGGGATAGTGGGCCTGCAAAAGAAACACATGTGGAATTTAACAATTCAAGGGTTAGTAATTTTGATTTTACCGATTATTCTAACCATGGAACTCACGTAATAGGAACTATTTTAGCCGGAGGTGTAAATACCAATGCCAGAGGTATTGCTTTCCAAGCTAATGGTAGATCTTTTGATTGGAGTAACGATTACGCCGAAATGTCTCTAGAAGCTTCAGGTGGTTTGTTGGTTTCAAATCACTCTTACTGGCAAGGATCTAATTTGAATACTTGGGTTTTTGGAGCCTATGACTCAAGGGCTCAACAAATGGACAATATTACTGCTGCAGCCCCTTTCTATCTTCCTGTTGTTTCTGCAGGAAATGATAGAAACAGCAATGCTTCCACCATTCTTTCTAATCAAAATTTAAATAAATTTGGTTATGATTTAATTAGAGGCCAAAATAATGCAAAAAACAGTTTAACCGTTGGCGCTGTTTCTACGGTTACAAATTACATCGATCCTAGTAGTGTGATGATGTCTAGTTTTAGTAGTTGGGGACCAACCGATGATGGCAGAATTAAGCCTGAGGTTGTAGCCAAAGGAGTTTCAGTTTTTTCAAGTGTGTCTGGTACAAATGACTCGTCTTATGATACCTACCAAGGTACATCAATGGCTTCGCCGGCTGTAGCAGGAAGTTGTATTTTGCTACAACAGCATTATAATAATTTGAATTCTAATTTTATGAGATCATCTACTCTTAAAGGTCTTGTAATGCATACTGCTAAAGAAGCCGGATTGTTTAATGGACCTGATTATGAATTTGGTTGGGGTCTTGTTGATAACGTTGCTGCTGCTAATTTGATTACTTCAAAAACAAATGGTTCGGCAGTTATTGATGAATTGCTATTAAGCAATAATAATACTTTTACCAGAACTTTTCCTGTTGCCAATCCTTCTAATGTCAGGGTGTCTATTTGTTGGACAGATCCCGCTCCTACATCTTTCAACAACGGAGTTATTGACCCTAATGTTTCCTATTTGGTTAATGATCTTGATTTGAAGATTACTAAAAACCAAGAAGTGTTTTACCCTTGGAGCTTAGATAAAAATTTTCCTTATAATGCAGCTACAAAAGTGGGAACAAATAATGTCGATATTTTTGAGAGAGTTGATTTAGAAAATGCTTCAGGCTTATACACAATAACAGTAACCCATAAAGGTATACTATCTGCTGCAGGTCAAAGATTTAGTTTGATTATCAGTGGGGATAATTTATCAAATTTAGATACAAATGAATTTCAGCTTAATGCAATTAATTTATATCCGAATCCTGCAAATGAGCTGTTAAACTACTCTTATCCGGATGACGTTATTGTTAATAATATTGTAATTAACGATGTTTCCGGAAAAAGAATATTGATAAAAGACACTAATTTGTCTTCTAACCAAATCGATATTTCAAATTTATCCTCCGGAATTTATTTTATAACTTTCAATACCGATAATAATCCATTGACAAAAAAATTCGTTAAAAAATAAAATTTATTCAGTTTATATTAAAACCACCTTTAGGGTGGTTTTTTTATGATTTTATTACAAATTGTTTTGTGTACTTTTGTCTCGAAAATTATTAAGAT
This sequence comes from Flavobacterium sp., assembly GCF_044373165.1. GTDB lineage: Bacteria > Bacteroidota > Bacteroidia > Flavobacteriales > Flavobacteriaceae > Flavobacterium. The sequence goes on along the minus strand of NZ_JBILQL010000021.1, from coordinate 11,178 downwards.
GAGATATCTTTTATTTATACTTTTTTTACTTTCATTACAATCCGTTTCTTCCCAAGTAAGGAGAAGTGAAAAGGTAAGTAAAAATGATAAAAAAACCGAACCCGGACAAAGAAGTGATACCAAAGCAGACTCTGTTAATGCTAAAGTGATCAAGAAAGCTCCTTATGATTATTACAGAATCATTACACTTCAAAAAGACACCACCTATGTCGACACATCTCTTACCATAAAAAAAGAGTATGAATACAATTATTTGCGCAAGGATATCTTCGGATTATTGCCCTTTGCCAATGAAGGCCAAACTTATACAGTTTTAGATTACGGACTTAAAAAATTTGCCTCATTTCCCGAATTAGGTCATTCCGGGAAACACTTCAATTATCTTCAAATTGATGACATCAATTACTACTCAGTAGCCACACCCGTAACCGAATTGTATTTCAAAACCGTTATGGAACAAGGACAATCTGTTGATGCTTTAATTACTGTGAATACTTCTGAACGATTCAATATGTCAGTCGCTTTTAAAGGATTGCGTTCTTTGGGTAGATACATCAACCAATTGTCTAGTACCGGTAATTTCCGATTTACTTCAAGCTATAACACACTCAATAAAAGGTATTATCTTAATTTTCATTTCACCGGTCAAGATTTCCTTAACGGGGAAAACGGCGGAATCACTTCTCTGGAAGATTTTGAAAGCGAAGACGCAGCTTTTCAAAACAGAGCCCGACTCGAAGTTTACCTTAGAGATGCCAAATCCTTTATGAAAGGAAAACGCTTCTTCCTCGACCATAACTTTAGAATCAATGGTAAAAAAGGGAACAACAACCTATACTTAACGCACCAATTCACCTACGAAAATAAGTTTTATGAATACAACCAACAAACGTTGGCTTCAACAGTTGGGAATACTCAAATCCTTCGTTTCGGAGAAGCTTATGTCGCCGGCGGTATCAACGACCAAAGCCGATACAATCGCATGCACAATAAAGTCGGTGCCGTTTATGAAAATGCACTTTTGGGAAAATTCCAATTCTTCGCCGAAGATTACAGATTCAATTATTTTTATGATAAAGTGCTTATCTTGGATTCCGGTATAGTTCCGGGTTCATTGAGTGATGAAATTAATATAGTCGGAGGTCAATATGAATACCGAAAAAATAAATGGAACGGTGTTTTTACTTATTCCAATTCGCTCTCCAACCAATCACTGACCAATTTCAACGCCCAACTCAAATACCAAATCAACACTAAAAATGAGCTGCAGTTCCAATACCAAATGCTCAATAAAATCCCTGATCATTTATACAACTTACACCAAAGCAGTTTTATCGGATTCAATTGGTTCAACGATTTCAAAAATGAAAAAATCAACAACCTCGAAGTAAACGCCAAAACCCAATGGTTTACCGCAGCTTTGCAAATCAGTTCTCTAAATGATTACTTATTTTTCAGCAACGATGCCACTAATCCACAACAGCAAATTATCACACCTAAACAATACGATAAAACCATCAATTACTTATCAGTAAAGGTGAGCCGCGAATTCAAATGGTGGAAACTAGCGCTCGATAACACGGTGCTTTACCAACAAGTTGATCAAGAAGATGAGGTGCTAAACGTTCCTCAAATTGTCACCAGAAACAGCTTGTACTTCACCGATTATTTTTTCAAAAAAGCACTCTACCTGCAAACCGGTTTTACCTTTAACTACTTTACAAAATATTACGCCAACGATTATAATCCGGTCTTGGCCGAAGCCTTTGTTCAAAATACCCGTGAAATCGGTGAGTTTCCTATGGTCGATTTCTTTGTCAATGCCCGTATCCGTCAAACCCGCATTTTCTTAAAAGTCGAACACCTAAACTCTCGAATGACCGGCAATACATTCTATACAGCGCCCAATTATCCCTACCGCGATTTTATAATCAGATTTGGTTTAGTGTGGAACTTCTTCCAGTAAATTTTTCAGGAACGAAAGTTTCGGGCTTTATCGGCTAACGCAATTCCTGCCTTCCGAGTTACACGGTAACTTCTCCAGTCAGGGTTAAAAGGATAAACCATTTGAGTTTTTGTAAACGTTCGAAATAGCACTACATTTGCTTAATAATTATCAATCTATTTTCTTTACTCTATATTCTATTCTCTTAAAAATGAACTACGCAGAAAACATACTAGGAACTATAGGCAACACGCCCTTAGTAAAATTAAATAAAGTGGTAGAAGGTATCGATGCCTTGGTCTTAGCCAAAGTAGAAACCTTCAATCCGGGCAATTCTACCAAAGACCGCATGGCTCTCAAAATGGTAGAAGATGCCGAAGCCGACGGCCGATTAAAACCCGGCGGAACCATCATCGAAGGGACTTCAGGCAACACCGGTATGGGATTAGCCTTAGCAGCTATTGTAAAAGGTTACAAGTGTATTTTTGTCATCACCGACAAACAATCCAAAGAAAAAATGGATATCCTACGCGCCGTTGGAGCCAAAGTAATAGTTTGTCCAACCGATGTAGAACCTACCGATCCGCGATCATACTATTCGGTTTCTAAAAGATTAAGCACCGAAATTCCCAACTCTTGGTACGTAAACCAATATGACAATCCAAGCAATGCTTTGGCCCATTACCAACAAACCGGTCCCGAAATTTGGGAACAAACCGATGGTAAAGTAACCCATTTTGTAGTAGGCGTAGGAACCGGTGGAACCATTTCCGGCATCGGAAAATATTTAAAAGAAAAAAACCCGAACGTCAAAGTTTGGGGAATCGATACTTATGGTTCGGTCTTCAAAAAATACCACGAAACCGGAATCTTCGACGAAAACGAAATCTATTCTTATATCACTGAAGGCATCGGGGAAGATATTTTACCCCAAAATGTCGACTTCTCAGTTATCGACGGATTTACCAAAGTAACCGATAAAGACGCCGCGGTTTATACCCGTAAAATAGCTTTAGAAGAAGGAATTTTTGTGGGGAATTCTGCCGGTGCTTGTGTCAAAGGTTTGCACCAATTAAAAGAGCATTTCAAACCGGATGATGTAGTAGTGGTTTTGTTTCACGACAGCGGAAGCCGTTACGTTGGGAAAATGTTCAACGATGATTGGATGAGAGAAAGAGGTTTCCTTGACGAAGAAATTACCAAAGCAGAAGATGTGATTAAAGACCACAAAGACAAACCATTGGTCATAGTGCGTACCGAAGAATTGGTGTCACACGCTATCGAACGTTTAAAAAAATACAAGATCTCTCAAATTCCGGTTATCGACACTACAGGTTTTGTGGGCAGCATAGACGAAACTGATTTGTTCAGAAGCTACGTAGAAGATAAAAATATAGCTGATAAACCTATCAAAGAAATTATGGGTAAACCTTATCCTATTGTTAATGCCAACGCACCGGTAGAGGAGATTTCCAAGTTAATCAACAAAGACAACCAAGCGGTGTTGGTGGATTTAGGAAATGGCAAACACCATATTATCACCAAACACGATATTATCAGTTCTATAAAATAGGCATTAGGCAAAAGGGATAAGGCAAAAGTAAAAGTCTTATCCCTTTTCTCTTATTATTCTCCAATCAAAACGCCCGAAATATTCCATGCACTGAAGCTACCGCCTTCGGGTAAACCTTGCGGAATTTTTACCTGCAAGGTGTGACTTCCGGCTTCTAAATTTCCTAAATCAATAAAAATAGGATTGGTAACCGTTCCCGGACACCAATTAGACCGACTGTAATCCGAAGAAGATAATCCGTTCGGAAAATTTCCTGAAGCCGGATTAGACAAGCGATACGAACCGCAATCTTGTCGCCAAGGCGTAAAACTGAAAGCTTCTTTTCCGTCTAAAAAAATCGAATTCTTTTTGGGTACAAATTCGTCACCGTTTTCCCAACCGCCATGACCTGTAGTGATGTATCGAAGTTTACAATTCTTCATGGGTTTGTTTAAGGTAAAAGTAACTTCCAAACCTTTGTCATTGTTGAACATGGTACCGTATTCTTGACCGGCCATTTCCATAATATTATTGGTGCAAAATAATGGGACAATTTGTGTTGGTTTGGCATTAGTGCCTTCTTCGGTATGAATGGTGATGTTGGCAGAAACTTTATGACCGCCTTTGTCATAGTTGCCAATGTTGATGCCTATCCAAACTTCTTTGCCGCTCAACAAACTGCTCAAATCAGAAATGTCTTGACGGTACAAAACATTGTCGGCCCAAGTTTTATTTTTCAATTCCAAATAGTTGTATTGTTTTACGCCAAAAGGCGTAAAGAAACGCATCATTTCCACCAAAGGATTATAGTTTTCGGTACTAACAACGCCTTGGTATTCTTTACCGTTTCCGTTAGTGTAAATAGGCAAGGTCTTAACGCCGTTTTGCAGACCATTTAAAAATGACAATTCTTTATCAGTAGGAATCAGAAAGAAAGAACCGGTTCTGTCGTAAGCATCGCCGTTCGACTGTTCTGTAATATCTGCAAAAATTTGACTCCCGTTTTTGATTTCAGGGAATTTAACTTTGCGCACGGCAATAGTACCATTTGCAAATCTTACAATGCTGTCATTCGATTTTGAAGCCTCCGAAAAATTGATGATTTGGTCTTTGAAAACAGGTATCGTAGTGAACCTGCTTTTCCATAGCAAATCTTTGTAAGTCAGGCCGTCTACTTGCTTTTTTGGTGTTTCAATGGGAACTATTAGATGGTTTGTTTTTTCTGCTTTAGTAGCCGTAATCACAAAGTTACCATTGCGAACCATTTCCAATACTAAACCCAAGTTCTGGCCCAACAGCACCGGTGAACCTTTTACATTCAACGCTTCGGTATACCAAAATTCAATAGTATTTGAATTTACTATGGTTTTCGCTTTCTTACAATTATAGCCTAGTATTTTCTTAGTGTCATTTAAATACTCAAAAGTTTGCTTTGCCAAAGCAGTACTGTCTTTGGTGCTGATAATATTATCGTTGTTTAAAAAGGCCATTTGACTAAACGAATTGGTATTTCTGTCAATAATGGTTTGCTCATAAGGGAACGGAGTCTTTTTTGTGAAAATATTTTGTGATGTGACTATGGTTTGACTCTCAGAGGCAATAACCCAAATCGGATCCTGATTTTCAATTAAGTTTCCGTTAGAACTTTTTAAATAAGTGATTTTGTAATTCTGAGAAACACTATTTCCTGAAATTAGCAGTAAAAAACATAAAAGTAAATTTTTCATTACAAATATTTTTAATTATAAAGTAAAATTCTTACTTTAGATGAAAATTTAACGTCGTGAAAGAGGATTTCCTTCATTATGTATGGCAATATAAGAAGTTTGATTTTTCCAACCTAACCACAGTTTCAGGAGAAGCGGTTACTATTGTCAATTCCGGACAGTTTCTAAAACAATCCGGACCTGACTTTTTTAACGCGCAAATTATTATCGGCAATCAAAAATGGGCCGGCAATGTCGAAATCCATTTGAAGTCTTCCGACTGGTATTTGCACCAACATGAAGTCGACAACCAATATGATACTGTAATTCTACATGTGGTTTGGGAACATGATGCTCCTATTTTCAGAAACAACAATTCAGAAATTCCGACTTTGAAACTCAGTCCCTATGTGGCACCACAAGTTTTGAATCAATATTTATCATTAACATCCCCGAAATCATGGATTTATTGTCAAAATCAAATTGCATCAATTGACGGTTTTGTTTTTAAGCATTGGCAAGAGCGATTGTTTTTTGAAAGATTAGAGACTAAAGCCATGCCGATTGAAGCACTTTTACTGGAGACCAACAACGATTGGGAAGCAGTTTTATTCTTCAGCTTGGCTAAAAGCTTCGGACTCAATACCAATGGTGAAATCTTTTTGAAAGTGGCCAAGTCTATTCCTTTTTGCATCATTAGAAAGGAAGGTTTTGAAGTAGAGAATTTGGAAGCCTTATTAATGGGCAAAGCCGATTTGTTGCCTTTGGAAGCCGAGGATACTTATGGTAAAGAGTTGCAAAATCGGTTTGCTTATCTAAATCATAAATATCGTTTGCAGCAAACCATTATAGAACCGGTGCAATTTTTCAAACACCGTCCTGATAATTTTCCAACGATACGCTTGGCGCAATTGGCCATGTTATACCACAAACAGCAAAATTTATTTTCCAAAATAACAAGTACGACTTCCTTGGCTGATTTTTATAAGCTTTTTTATGTTGGCGTTTCACCTTATTGGGAAAGCCATTACCAGTTTGACAAAGAAAGCCCGAAGAAGAAAAAGCAATTCTCAAAATCCTTTATTGATTTGTTGGTGATTAATACGATAGTTCCTTTTCAATTTGCTTATGCTAAAAGTCAAGGCAAAGAAATATCGGAATTGCTTTTGCAACTAATGGAAACTATAGCACCCGAAAAGAATATTGTCATTGAAAAGTTTGCTAATTTTGGCATACCGTCCAAGAGTGCCTTTGAAACCCAATCGCTATTGCAATTGAAAAACAGTTATTGTAATCAGCAAAAATGTTTACAATGCGACCTTGGAGTCCAACTATTAAAATCCTAAACAATGTCACCCATCATCCAACTCAAATATTTCTTCGAAAAACATGGTTTTCATGTGTCTTCTCGCTTAGCCGACAGACTGGGAATGCGCGCTTCGAATGTACGATTGTTTTTTATTTACATCACTTTTGTCACCGCCGGATTGTGGTTTGGCGTTTATTTGACATTGGCTTTTTGGATTAAGTTAAAAGATTTGATTCGAGGCAAAAGAACTTCTGTGTTTGATTTATAGAATATGATTAATGATAATTCCATAGTAAAATCGATTTTGTCTTATTCGAAAAGCCAACGAATTGGTATTATTTTGCTCTTTGGAATTATTGTCGTTGGTCAGGGCTTTTATCGCTTTTCTGATTTCAAATCTGAAAACATTAATAATGAAGAGCAAGGGAAATGGTTGGCCAATCAAGTCTTAATCGATAGTATTAAACTTCAAAATAAGAATTATAAACCAGCGATTTATCCATTTAATCCCAACTTTATCAGCGATTTTAAAGGTTACAAACTCGGTATGTCTGTTGCAGAAATTGACCGATTATTGGCTTATCGTAAACAAAATAAGTTTGTCAATTCGGCGGCTGAATTTCAGGCCGTGACCCAAGTGTCGGATTCCCTGCTGAAAGTGATTTCTCCATATTTCAAGTTTCCTGATTGGGTTAACAATAAGAAGCAATACATTACTGCACCATTCAAAACCACTGTTGCTAAGGCTGACAAGATAGTTGTACTCGATATCAATCAGGCCTCAAAGGAAGATTTGATGAAAGTATATGGCATCGGGGATAAGATTTCAGATAGAATTTTAGATCAAAAAAACAAGTTGGGTGCTTTTGTTTCGATGGAACAAATGAATGACATTTGGGGTTTGTCATCCGAAGTTATTGCTAAACTCAACCAAAGCTTTGAAGTAAAATCGACATTAGGAATCCAAAAAATAAATATTAATAACGCTTCAGTCAAAGAGTTATCGCAGTTTCCTTTTTTCAAATACAGTTTGGCTAAAGAAATAGTAATTTTCCGCAGTATGAATGGCGACATCAAAACTGAGGATTTGTCAAAAATTAAAGGATTTCCTGTCGATAAAATAAAAATAATTGCCTTATATTTGGAATTCTAAAAAAATAGCTTAAAAAAAGTAGCCTTATTTATATGAATTCAACCTATTTTACAGAAGAACACGAATTGTTCAGAAAGAGTTTGCAAGATTTTTTGCATAAAGAAGTTGTGCCACACATTGAAAAATGGGAAAAGACCGGTACTATCGAGCGCTTCATTTGGAAGAAGTTTGGCGATATGGGCTTTTTCGGATTGGCTTACCCTGAAGCTTATGGCGGAATGAATTTGGATTTGTTTTACACGGTAGTGTTTTTAGAAGAATTGCAAAAAATAAAATCCTCCGGTTTTGCAGCGGCGATGTGGGCACATGCTTATTTGGCCATGACGCATTTAAATGCCGAAGGAGACGAAAGAATCAAGCAAGACTATTTAGCGCCGAGTATAGCAGGAGATAAAATTGGGGCTTTGTGTTTAACAGAACCTTTTGGAGGTAGTGATGTGGCTGGAATGAGAACAACAGCCACGAAGAAAGGAGACAAGTATGTAATCAACGGATCCAAAACCTTTATCACTAATGGGGTTTATGCGGATTATTACGTAGTAGCGGCTAAAACCAGTCCGGAATTAGGTAATAAAGGGATTAGTATGTTTTTGGTAGATACCGCTACCAAAGGGATAACGGCTACTAAGTTAGATAAATTGGGTTGGAGAGCTTCAGACACTGCGGAGATTTCTTTTGATAATGTTGAAGTTCCGGCTGAAAATTTGATGGGCGAGGCAGGCAAAGGTTTTCCTTATATCATGCAACATTTTGCTTTGGAAAGATTGATAATGGCAATTAACGCCCATGCTCGTGCGGAATATGCTATTGAATATACACTGCAATACATGTCGCAGCGAGAAGCCTTTGGTAAAACGATTGATAAATTCCAAGCCTTGCGTCATGCGATGGTTGATAATGCTACTGAGGTGGAACACTGTAAAATTTTCAATTATGCGGCTGTAGCCCGATTGAATAAAGGTGAGTATGTTGTTAAAGAAGCGACTATGGCCAAATTAAAATCGACTAAAGTAGCCGATGAAGTCATTTACAGCTGTTTGCAAATGTTAGGTGGTTACGGTTATATGGAAGAGTATCCGTTGGCCCGACTGTTAAGAGATAGTCGTTTAGGTCCGATTGGCGGAGGAACATCTGAGATTTTAAGAGAAATTTTGTCTAAAATGATAATTGACAATAAGAACTACCAGCCGGCGGTGAAGTAATCCTTGGGAAGAATAATTTAGAAAAAAGAGAATAGAAAAAAGAGTCAAGAAATTATGCTTGGCTTTTTTTATTGAAAGTCGTTAAAGTCTATTTTCTATATTCTTTGTTCTTTTTTCTTTGAAAAGTCATATTTATTATTACTTTTGCACCCACTAAATGAGAGGAGGTGTCTAAATTATGTTGATTATACCAATTAAAGACGGAGAAAACATTGATAGAGCATTAAAGCGCTACAAGAGAAAATTCGATAAAACCGGAACTGTAAGACAACTTAGAGCGCGTCAGGCGTTTACTAAGCCATCAGTAGTGAGAAGAGCGCAAATTCAAAAAGCTGCTTACATTCAAACATTGAGAGACAATTTGGAAGGATAGTTAAATTCAACCCAAAGATATTACCGCGAGTGATTAAAGTTTGTTAACTTTGGTACTCGCGGTTTTTTTATGGAAAATATCAAAAATAAGTTTCGGGATTACTTGTTGTTGGAGAAGAAATATTCTTTGCATACTGTGACGGCTTATTTAAATGATCTTGGTTTTTTTCAAGTCTTTTTGCAGCATGCTTTTGAAGACGATAATTTAATCAAGGTAAACTACAATCAAATCCGTTCCTGGATTGTTTCATTATCAGACGATGGGATTTCCAATTCATCAATTAATAGAAAGATTTCTTCCTTGAAATCATTTTACAAGTTTTTGCTGAAGACCAAACAAATTGATGTCAGTCCGTTTTTAAAACATAAAGCCCTAAAAAGTCCTAAAAAGTTACAAATTCCATTCTCTGAAAAGGAATTAGATTTGGTTTTGAATCAAATTGTTTATTCCGATGACTTTGAAGGAGTTCGAGATAAATTAATAGTTGATATGTTTTACACTACAGGAATTCGTAGGGCTGAGTTAATCAATTTGAAATGTCACAACATTGATTTGTCAAACGGGACTTTAAAGGTTTTGGGCAAAAGAAATAAGGAGAGAATTATTCCTCTTTTACCGATAATACAAAATCAAGTCGTAGTCTATTTAAAGGAAAGAGCATGTTTACAAAGGGTTATCGATCAAGACTATTTTTTTCTACTGTTAAAAGGCGTTAAATTAAACGATTCGTTTGTTTATCGATTAATAAATTATTACTTTAGTAATGTCTCCGAGAAGGTAAAAAAGAGTCCGCACATATTAAGACATACCTTTGCAACTCACCTCTTAAATAACGGGGCAGATATTAATGCAGTTAAAGAACTATTAGGACATTCTAGTTTGGCTTCTACCCAAGTTTATACACACAGCAGTTTAGCTGAGCTCAAAAAAGTTTATGGTAGTGCACATCCTAGAAATAATAAATAGTGCTGCAATGTTTAATCAATAAAAATGTAATTATGAAGGTAAATGTTCATGCAGTAAACTTTACTGTCGACAGAAAGCTGGTTGATTTTATCAATGAAAGATTAGGTAAACTTGAAAAATTCTACGACAAAGTCGTTTCTTCAGATGTTTTTTTGAAGGTTGACAACACTAGTGAGAAAGAAAATAAAACGGTAGAAGTAAAAATTCATGTTCCCGGAGATGATTTTATGGTGAAAAAGCAATGTAAAACTTTTGAGGAAGCCATCGAATTGTCCTCAGAATCTTTAGAAAGATTATTGGTCAAAAGAAAAGAAAAAATCAGAGCCCATACATAACATGAAAATTTTTTCAAAAATGTTTTGATTAAAAGATAAAATGCCTACATTTGCAGTCCGTTAGAAATAGCGGACTTTTTTTATTGTTGCCGGTGTAGCTCAGTTGGCTAGAGCAGCTGATTTGTAATCAGCAGGTCGTGGGTTCGAGTCCCTCCATCGGCTCTGTTCTTAATAGATTGAAAATAAAAAGGTTAGGGGAGATACTCAAGCGGCCAACGAGGGCGGACTGTAAATCCGCTGATTACATCTTCGCAGGTTCGAATCCTGCTCTCCCCACAAACTTTTTGAAAAAAATATCCGAAAGTTTACTTTCGAGTAAATTAATTTCAAAATTTTAGATAAGGCAATGTCTTATCAAGATTGTCGCCTGAAAAGTGTGATAATCCAACAGGTTGGAGTTTAGAGATAAGGGTTTGGAAATTTCTGAATTCTAAAGTCTAACTTCTGAACTAGGCACAAGCCGACTTAGCTCAGGGGTAGAGTGCTTCCTTGGTAAGGAAGAGGTCACGGGTTCAAATCCCGTAGTTGGCTCAATATTGTAAAATTTGAACACTAATATATAAACTAAGATTAAAAATTAAGTAAAATGGCAAAAGAAAATTTTAATCGTTCGAAACCACACTTAAATATAGGTACT
>NZ_JBILQL010000156.1:0-8477 GCF_044373165.1 Flavobacterium sp. | reverse complement strand
TCTGTCGACGGGTAACCGTCGCCAGGGTTCGAGTCCCTGTCTCTCCGCTCTCGGGGTGTAGCGTAGCCCGGTCATCGCGCCTGGTTTGGGACCAGGAGGTCGCAGGTTCGAATCCTGCCACCCCGACTTTCGGAGGTCGTCTCGTCTGAAGACGAGACCAACCCCGACAATTTTCAAGATATTTTCTTTGCAGGGTCTCATAGCTCAGCTGGATAGAGCAACTGCCTTCTAAGCAGTAGGTCGAAGGTTCGAATCCTTCTGAGATCACTCATTGGGACAAGTCTATAAAAAAGACTTGTCCCTTTTTTTTATCCCTTTGTATTTGATTTTAATACTGTTAATTTCAATAAAAATAAGATTTACCTCTGCGGTTCGAACTTTTTTATTTTCAAAGTGAATTTTATTTGGAAACATCGAACTAAGCAATAATCTTTTGCCTTCGATAAGCATTACTATACTGTTCACTAATATTTTCCATTTTATTTAATGATTTTTGATGTAAATTAAAAACCACTTTTTCATCAATTAGTTTGTTTTCCTTTTCTTTAAACGCTGCAATTGTATTTTCAAAACGTATTTTGGTAGTTTGATAATCGTTTTTTCTATTTATCCATTCACGAACATATCTTGCAAACGTTCTAATTTCTGCTCTATTTTTTTTATTTGTTCAAAATGCTTTGGTTCAATTTTATTTGCTTTTGTTTTTTCGATAAGCTGTTCTTTTACCACTTCCAGAAAAAGTTTTTTATTGGTCCACTAAGTGAAATGCGGTATAGGTAATCATCATATCTCTGACCAACCTCTTCAAGAGCATATCTTCCATTACAAGGGTTTATATAGTGATAATAGGAGTAATGCTTTGTTCTGCTTTTGGAAGTGCTTGCCGTTAAAGGATTATTGCATATTAGACAAAGTAAAAATCCTTTTAATGGAAATTTATCATTTAACTTTTTATGTTTTGTATGATACTTGTGACTTTTATTATTTAATTGATCTTGGACTTTATCAAAAAGTGATTTTGAAATTAGGGGTTTATGTAATCCATTAATAATACACTCCTTTTCATCTTTATAGGCTTTTATATAAATGCCGCCATAATAAATCGGGATTTTCAATAGGTTAGAAAAGGTGTTTTACTACTTTTTAGTCCCTTTGCTTTAAGTTTAGTAAGGACTTCTTTTTTGATTGTATACTCCGGTTGCCATCAATTAAAAAGCTTCTTGGAATAGTATAGTATCTTTGTTTGGTATTAATAAAGGCTTTTTGGCACAATTTCAAGCATTGTCATAGCCTTACTTTCTTGCTTTTTTCTTAACCAGTATATTTTTATTTGATTTTGCTATTTAGTGTAGCATTTTTTAAGGGAGTTCTTTAAAAAACAATCTTTTTAAAAACAATAACACCATTATTAAGTTTAATTTTTATGAGATAATAATTATTACTTGTTTTTATTAAATTTGATATTTCGACTCTATTGCTAGAGATATTATCAAATGAGTTAATTTTTCTGCCTGTGATGTCAAAAATACTTACATCAGAAATAATTTCTAAATTTGATTTAATATTTATTTTCTCGTTTGTCCAAATTGTAATGGAGTTATTCCAATTGTTTTCAATTGTATTGAGATTCGAAAGATTGATGTATTTTATTAAAAATCTATCGGTAAAACTCCCGGCATTTGAAGAAAAAAGATAAGGTGTTGTTTTCAGATCGTGAATAGTATTGGTATATAAATCTTCCAGGAAAATATCTTGGTTATTGTTTTCGAAAAGCCCATCAGTCATTGCTAAAGCAATAGTATAAAAGCCATTTTCCAATATATCAACACCTAATGGAACAACATCGTTGTTGTCAAAAGGCAAAGCTCTTCCTTGAATTATAAATTTTTCCTCTGCTAATAGAGTATATAATTTAAAAGAGTTGTTACTTTTTGTAGTTGCATCGTGTAAATTGTCTTTTTGCATGGTCGCTCCTGTAACGTAACCAAACATAGTTCTTCCGCCCGGTTGACCTTGTTTTATTATATCAAGCCAAATTCTGTTGAATTCCGTTTGGTTTTGGACAGTTGTAGTATTAGCTAATCTGAAAAAATTGATGCCGGTAGAATTTGTATAAGTTTTATTTCGAAGATTATTAGTAAAGTTTACAGTTGAAGTTGCTGTTGAACCATCAATCATAGTTACAAAAAAGCCTTGTCCGGCGCCGATAAAATAATCCGGATTCGGACTAGCAAGATTTCCTGTTAAATTGAAAGGTATATAGTCTAGAGGGTTGTAATTATAGGCGAAATTTTGATAGAATGGAGAACCTATCATAGATGATGGTAGAAAACCATGTGTCCAGATATAAAGTGCGCCTGTTAATACAGAACTGTTGTTAATTAAAAACTCACGACTGCTGATAGCTGAAGGATAGGGGTTGCCTATTAAGTTCCAATTATCGTCAATATTAGTAACCTGAGCACCACTGGAAAGGAAGTAATTTGCTCCGGTATAATTTCCTCTGAATATGTTTCTACTTATATCGCCATTTCTTGGAGTACCAAGGAAAGGTACTTCCAAATTTTGATTTGTGGTGTTACTAAAAGAGTTAGGACCTCTGATAATATAGCCTTGAGCAGCATTCATAATTCCTGATGCAGATTGCCAGTTGCCTTGAGTTCCGTTAGTATTATTTAGGGTTGTATTCCATAAATATTTTAAACCATCAGAGGGATGATTGTTTAGGTGAAAATTGTTAACCGGTGATGACCAATAAACATAGTCTAAATTTCTTTGTTGTGCTATTCTTTTATAAGTAATATTTCCGGTATTTGATACATTATTGACTTGAATTAAACTAGCATTGTTTTCAAATGTTGCTGTGCCCGCCATATTTTTGAACTCGTCTCCAACTCTTAAAATTTGACCTGTGTTTACTAACAAATTTCCTCCGTTGATTGTCAAATCATTGTAAACATCTACAACACCTTCTAGTGTTTTAGTTCCAGTACCTGAAAGTTCCAAAAATCCATAATCATAATCATTTGTCTTGTTTGTTGTAGCTATTACTTGGGATGATCCTGCATATTCTACAATGCTGTTATCATTAATATCATGTGTAGTATAATTTGTTGGAAAAGAATTAGTGCCGCCAATTTTTAATTTTGCATTATCCGCTATATTTAGGATTCCTCCTATGTTATTTCGATTAATTGTTTTATCTGTGATATCAAAAACACCCGAAGTAAGGGTTAAGTTTCCGTTTACTGTTTTATTGCTTTGTAAAGTGATTGTATTTCCATTATTTATGGTAAAATTATTTAATACTGTTGTTGAATTTGGCAATTCAAACTCTGTTGTAAATCCAGCAGAGTGAGGACTGTAAAGCACATTAAAAGATGAACCGGCAGGGGTTGCGGATATAGTGCCACCGGTTCTGTCAATTGTACTACCGTTGGTCATGGTGAAAGTCTGATTGTTTAAATTAAAAATTCCATTTTTAAGGAATAAAGAAGTTCTAACAGATTTTGGACTTTGCAAAGTTACTCCGGAGCTATTGTCTATGGTAACGGTTTTTAAAAGGCTACCTGTTGAGGGCCATGGTGTAAATCCTATAGGTCCTGTTCCGCAATTACCGTTTATGGTAAATTGCGCAATACTTCCATTATAAATCTCGTGTAAAGCAGATGGACCCGAAGTAGTTTTGTAATAAAATCTGTTTCTGACAGCTCCCGAATTATCGTGCGCTAAAATGGTGCTGTAAGTTTGTTCCACACCATTGCCTAGAAAAAACACACCACAATCACAAAGCACCGAAGACACAAAGCCGGACCAATTTCCACCTGAAATAATTAAATCTTTCTCTACTTCAATTTTCACAATACTTACGTTGTCATTATTGTCGCTATTCCAAGCAAATGACCCTCCGGATTGTAAAAAATTCCCTTTGACTCTTAAAGTATGAGTACCTCCAACTGAACCGCCATTTTTAAGGAAAAAATCACCACCGATAAGTCTGAAATCATTTCGAACCGTCATTGTTCTTGAAACATTGTTATCAAAGGTAACAGAAGATGCAGTTCCACCTTCCACCCATACATCCCAAAAGCTTTGAAAGAGATTGTTTTGTAAGCTATTTTTAATTTTTAATATTGATCCATCTTTCCAAGTTATCGATGGTAAAGAACCTCCAGCTGTATTATGTTCGTAGACTCCAGTGCTTTCACAACTTACCGTTCCATTTGTTGTCATAGTAGTAAACAATGAAGTTCTTTCATATGTACCACTTATTATTAAATCGGTTCCAATTCCATTTTCAACAGTTAAGTTACCAGAAACTAAAACTAATTTTCCGCCTTGATTAATAGTAGTTTGATCTATATTAAGATTGGAATTAATAGTTACTATATGACCATTAACTATTGTAATAATCCCATCGCTATTTGAGGGCACTTGACCTAAGCTAGCGTTAACCCAGCTTGTACCATTAAATCTTTGCCAAGTATTGAAATCACTCCACACACCAGACTGTTTTGAACGGTAAGCTATTTGAGAAAAAAGTATTGAAGGTAGAAATATTATTATAAAAAAACACTTCATATAACATTTAGTTAATTTCATAAATTTACATGTGGTTTTAAGATTAATAATCAAAAAAATATTTTAATAATTTATATTGTAATGTGGCAAATATAAAATTAATTGAAACATCCATATTTGTGAAATTTATAATATTTATTTTCATTTTGTAATGAATTGTAATGAGTATTTTTCACTATTTTTACCCCTTATTTTATCAATAATAAAATTAATTATGAAAAAAGGTGTTTATCTTTCGTTTATTTTCTTGTTTAATTGTTTTTTGAGCTTTAGTCAGGTTTTCTCAAATTCTAATATTAGTATTGCAGGTTCTTGGAATGGTTCATTAACAAAAGAAATTACAGTGTCAGGTTTAGCGTCATTAGATGCCGGAGTTTTTGAGTTAGTTCAGGTTAACCTTCACATGGGGGATGATGCCAATACAAGAAATTACAATACTTACAAAATAACCTTAACTAAAGGAACCACTTCTATTGATTTAGTAGCAACCGGAGGATTACCAAATTCTCAAGTCAAACAGATAAATACAAAATTTAGGTTTAATCAATATTTGAGAAGACTTTTCGAGCACGGAGGAACCGCTGAACCATTTAGTATTGGTTATTATCGTTCTCAAGATAATTATACGGCCTTTAATGGTATTGATCCCAATGGGGTATGGACAGTAACAATAACTGAAACATCTTCAGCTACTGGAGGCCGATTTAACAAGGTTGATTTAGTTTTTAAATCTCCTTATACTGTTCAAGATTATACAACACTTACTAGTTATGATAATTGTTCTACTCCTTATTGTTTAGGAACTGCCGAAATAATAGTAGCATCTAACAATGGATTTACAAATCAAGCAGGAGATATGTTTAATCCTAATACAGTTTCATGTAGTTGGAATGCAGCACAAAATAATTCCGCTTGGTTTAAATTTAGAGCTGCTCAAACTTCAGTCGGCATAACGATTTCAGGGATCACTGGTAATTTACAAATTTTAGCCATTGATGCCGGAATTGACAACGATCCATGTACTTCTTCAGATAATATAGTTTTGAGCGGAGGTTGTCCCACATCATCTGTAAATGACACTTACTCTTCTCCCCAATATACAAATGGTTCCACAAAGAATAATCAATTAAATTTAAGTGGATTGACCATAGGAAAGTTTTATTATTTCATAGTTGATGGTTCAGGAGCATCTGTTTCTCCCTTTTATATTGAAACTATTGGTACATCATTTGACTGTTCTAATTGTCAGTTAAATGCAGTAGTTGGAACAAATAGTCCTGTTTGTGAAAATCAAAGTTTAAATCTAACATGCAATGATGGTGTTTCATGGGCCTGGACTGGGCCAAACGGATTTGCAAGCAGTAGTCAAAATCCAACAATTAATAATGTCACTCAAGCTTCTGCCGGTACTTATACCGTAGTTGTTACTGATAATAATGGTTGTACTGATACGAAATCGATTACGGTAGTCGTTAATTCATTTGTTACTCCTACTTTTAATACCCCAAGTCCTGTTTGTGTTGGTTCAACTTTAAATCCTCTTCCAACAACTTCAAATAATGGGATCGAAGGAAGTTGGAGTCCTGCTTTAAATAATATTTTAACTACAACTTATACATTCACACCAAATCTAGGTCAATGTGCTTCGACAACTACGCTAACCATTACTGTTACTAATTGTGATTTTGGCGCCTATGCTACTGCTGTTTGGATGGATGATTGTTCAGATCTTGGTGATGGCAAATTTTATAATACAACCGGAGCTGGAGCTGATTTAGTTAATCAAGAGCCAGGTAATACTTTTGTTAAAGATTTTGGTGTACATATAGCTAACTCTTCAACTCTTATTTTAAGAGGAGCTGAAGTCAAAACTTATAAAAATGGTGGTACTACCAATGTATGTGGCGCCAAAATGTACTACAGATATTATTTAAATTCTTCTATAGGTGGTGCTTTTACTCCAAGAAACTTAGCTTTTTTTAGTGATTGTAATGCAGGAATAAGTGAATTTATAAATGGTGGAGGACCATGTGTTGCCGGACAACAAAAATGGCAATGTGTATCGCAACCTGGTTGTGATACTCCCGTAAATTTGACTACAGTTCCTCCGGGAGATTATACTTTAGAGGTATATTATGATGTGACGGGAGACTTTAATTCTAACAGTCAATGTGATGATACAATCATTTTAAATAATGGAGGGACAAATTATAAAGCTAATTTTAGTATTATAGCAGTACCAACATTAACTAATACTAATCCAACTACTTGTAATGGTTCAGATGGAAGTATTACTATTTCTGGACTTCAAGCAAATGATGTTTATGTTGTTAGTTACAATTTTAATACTACACCGGTTGGCCCAAATAATTTTACTTCAAACAATAATGGGGAAATTCTAATTTCAAATTTAGGTATCGGTACTTATTCTAATTTTAGTTTTGTTATCAATAGTTGTACTACCATTTTACCTTCGAGTGTAATATTACAAAATCCAGTTATCACTCCAGTTTTTAGCACGCCAAATCCTTTTTGCTTTGGAGCCACTGTGCCGCCTACTGTACTTCCAACCATTTCAAACAATGGAATTACAGGAAGTTGGTTGCCAGCTATAAACAATACGGCAACTACAAACTATACTTTTACACCTGATGTAGGCCAATGTGCTACTAATACTAATTTAACTGTTGTTATTAATCCAGAGATTACCGGTACAACAAGCTCAAATCCAAATACGGTTTGTAATTCAAGTTCCACAGGTTGTACACCTACAGGAACACAGGTAGTAATTAATGAAGTAATGCATTTTCCATTAACAGCCCAAGGATTGGTTGCGAATGGAACTGAGTATATAGAACTTTATAATCCAACCTGTTCTCCTATTGATTTATCATGTTATACAATTGCTACAGCTACAAGGCCTAATTCCAATCCGGGTAGTACTCTTTCAAGAGGCGGAACGATACTAATTCCCTCAGGTACTATTCTTGCCCCAAAAGCGCATTATGTTATAGGCACTTCTACTTCATCATCAAATCTTGCCAATATTGATTACAACACCACTTTGACTTCTAACTATTGTGCTATCACTCAATTTTTATTAGCCAATGGAGATGGTTGGGTTGCCTTAAACGATGCGAGTGGAACTCCAGTGGATGCTATCTATTGGACAGTTGGTACTAATGAAAGCTCTAAAATTACAACCGATGACGACTTAGATGATGCTCCATGTATTCCTTCATTAGTAGGTGCTTGTAATACAAGTAGTTTGATATTATTGTCTGCCAAAGACATTTATCAATTAAATCCTTCCTTAATTAATTACGTTGGACAAACTACACTTCAAGGATTAAGTTCAACAGGAAATACATTTAGCAGAATACCTGATGGTGGCGCTTGGCAAAGAGACATTCCGGGAAGTATTAATTTGATAAATTGTAATAATGGTATTTGTGATACACCGCCTACTTCTTCATGCAATGGAAGCGCTACAGTGAGTATTACACAGGGTTCTGGCAATTATAGTTATTTATGGAATGACCCACAAGCTCAAACTACGGCAACAGCCACTAATTTATGTGCCGGAAATTATTGTGTTACCGTAACCGATTTAGATACCAATTGTACATATAATAATTGTATTACTGTAACAGATGATAGCCTACTTCCAATTTTATCCACATTAACTTCAATAACTCCAATATGTTCAGGAGGTAATGCAGTATTTACTTTATCAGGAACTGCCAATGCAACGGTTACTTATACTATTAATTCGGGTGTTACCCAAACAGTAGTTTTAGATGCATCTGGAAATGCAACAGTAACAGTAAATGCTGTAACAACAAATACAACAATATTGTTAAGCCAAATTAGTTTAGGAACCTGTAATGCAACAA
>NZ_JBILQL010000094.1:0-8509 GCF_044373165.1 Flavobacterium sp. | reverse complement strand
TTGTTTAAAATTATCCGTTCAAAGCTTCCGCACCACCAACAATCTCTAAGATTTCGTTAGTAATAGCCGCTTGACGCGCTTTATTGTAAGTTAATTTTAATTGGTTTCTCAATTCGGTGGCATTATCAGTTGCTTTGTGCATGGCGGTCATACGCGCTCCGTGTTCAGCGGCAAAAGAATCGCGTACCGATTTATACAATTGGGTTTTCAACGACTTTGGAATCAAGGTCAACACAATTTCTTCTTTTGACGGTTCGAAAATATAATCCCCACTTGAAGTAGCTTTGTCAGAGGCAACCGGTGCCAATGGCAAGAATTGTTCTGTCATTACTAATTGCGTGGCAGCGTTTTTGAATTGGTTGTACACCACTTCAATTTTATCATATTCTCCGGAAACGAATTTCTCGGTCAATACATCTGCAATTTCAGCTACATTGTCGAAAGTTAAGTTGTCGAAAACTTCACTTTTGTTTACAATAACCGTATTGGTTTTTCTTAAAACATCGTTGCCTTTTTTACCTATGGCAAAAATATCAACTTGTTTTCCGGCATAACTGTCGGCTACTACTTTTACTTGCTTGATAACGTTGGTATTGAAAGCACCGCACAAACCTCTGTTAGAAGTAATGGCAACAATCAATACTTTGTTTACTTCGCGTTGTGAAGTGTATTGTCCGCCGGCATCACCGTCTAAAGTGGCGCTCACGCTTTGTAACAATTCCGTTAATTTTTCGGCATAAGGTCGCATCGCTGTAATGGCATCTTGTGCTTTTTTCAGCTTGGCGGCAGAAACCATTTTCATCGCCGAAGTGATTTGCATCGTTGATGAAACGGAACTGATTCTATTACGGATTTCCTTTAAATTTGCCATATTTAATTTGAAAATTAGATGATTTGAAAATTTGAAAATTGTTACATTTTCAAATTCTCAAATCTTCAAATTGTTTTTAGTTATATTTCGCTGAAATTTCTTTAGCTGCTTTTTCTAAAACATCGGTAATTGTATCGTCTAATTTACCGGCTTTAAGCGCATTTAAAGTATCTCTATGCTTGTTGTTTAAATACTCGATATAATCTTTTTCGAATTCTTTTACTTTGTTTACAGGCACGCTTCTCAACAAGTTTTTAGAACCGGCGTAAATAATTGCCACCTGATCTTCTACAGTAAACGGATCGTTTACCGCTTGTTTCAAGATTTCCACGTTTCTTCTACCTTTTTCGATTACGTTTAAAGTAGCTGCATCCAAATCAGACCCGAATTTAGCGAACGCTTCCAATTCACGGAATTGCGCTTGATCTAATTTCAAAGTACCTGATACTTTTTTCATGGATTTAATTTGAGCATTACCTCCAACACGCGATACCGAGATACCTACGTTAATCGCCGGACGAACCCCGGAGTTGAATAAATCCGACTCCAAGAAAATCTGACCGTCAGTAATCGAAATTACGTTGGTTGGAATATAAGCAGAAACGTCACCCGCTTGTGTTTCGATAATTGGCAATGCTGTTAATGAACCTCCTCCTTTTACGATTGGACGTAAAGATTCCGGTAAGTCGTTCATGTTTTTAGCGATATCATCATCGGCAATTACTTTACAAGCTCTTTCTAATAAACGAGAGTGTAAGTAGAATACGTCTCCAGGGTAAGCCTCACGTCCCGGTGGTCTTCTTAACAACAAAGACACCTCACGGTAAGCCACCGCTTGTTTAGACAAATCATCATAAATGATCAAAGCCGGACGACCAGAATCACGGAAATACTCTCCGATAGCAGCACCTGCCATTGGAGCATATACCTGCATTGGAGCAGGATCAGAAGCGTTAGCAGCAACAATAGTTGTATATGCCATAGCGCCTTTTTCTTCTAATGTTTTTGCAATACCCGCTACTGTTGAAGCTTTTTGTCCAATAGCAACATAGATACAGTATACCGGTTGACCTGCATCGTAGAACTCTTTTTGGTTCAAGATAGTATCGATACAAACCGTAGTTTTACCGGTTTGACGGTCACCAATTACCAACTCACGTTGACCTCTACCTACAGGAATCATCGCGTCGATTGACTTGATTCCGGTTTGTAACGGCTCGGTTACCGGCTGACGGAAGATAACTCCCGGTGCTTTTCTTTCTAATGGCATTTCGTATAAATCACCAGTGATTGGTCCTTTACCATCGATTGGCTCACCTAAAGTATTTACCACACGTCCAACTATACCTTCTCCTACTTTTAATGAAGCGATACGTTGTGTTCTTTTCACGGTAGATCCTTCTTTAATACCGGTTGAAGGTCCTAAAAGTACTACCCCAACATTGTCTTCTTCTAAGTTCAATACGATAGCTTCCAATCCGTTATCGAATTGTACCAACTCACCGTATTGTGCATTGGATAACCCGTAAACACGAGCGATACCATCCCCAACTTGAAGAACAGTTCCTACTTCTTCTAATGTAGCACCGGATTGAAATCCTTCTACTTGTTTCTTTAATATTGCTGAAATTTCAGCAGCTTTAATTTCTGCCATAATTATTATGTATTATCTTCCTAAGTTTATATTAACCCCAGATCTTTGAGGCTCCTGATTATTGTTAATTATAATGGTATTGTTAGTTGACTTGTTATATCTTGCTGAAAAAGCACTGCCATATTTTTCAACTAATTTTTGAACTTTTTCTTCATCCAATGTTCCGTCGGGGTTCACGACCTTGGCTGCATATAATATTTTAATGATTTTTTTATAGGATTCTTGCAATTCAATACTCACATTCAATCCCAAAAATTTGATTTCACTATAAGAAACATTACCCGTTTTATTATAATTGGTAATGGGTTCAACCCCTTTAAGCTCAACATACTTCATATAAATGATTTCATCTCCGCTTAAATTTGACAAACTACATGAGGAACCAAACATACCACAACCATCAGAATTTAACCAATGTTGTTCATCAACAAACACTTGATCTTTCTTGATTTTTACTTCTTGAGCGGATCCAAAATAAATGACGCTTAAAAACAAGGTTAAAAAAAGGTTTTTCATAGTTGTTAATTTGAAAATTCTCTTCTTAATTCTTGCAATCTGTTAGCTACAGAAGCGTTGTATTGTTTGTCGCCTATTCTCAAAATAAATCCACCAATGATTGCCGGATCTACTATGTTCTCAATAGTTATCTTTTTGTCTGAAATAGTAGCAATCTTGGCCAATACTTGGTTTTGTAAATCAGCCGTGATTGGGAAAGCGGTGGTTACTTTGGCATGTTCAACACCATTCATTACGTCGAATTGGGCGTTGAATTGTTTAGCCACTGCTCCTAAAATTTCAAATCTTTTATTTTCCTGAAGCAATCTGAATAAAGAATTGGTCTCCGACTGTACATTGGCAAAAACTTCTTTCAGCGCATTCATCTTTATTTCTGAAGAGATGATTGGACTTGATAAAAATTCACTTAGTTCAGCACTTCCGGCCACTGAAGCAACTACAGACAACATGTCTTCATTGACTTTAGCAGCATTTCCGCTTGAAACCGCAGTTTCTAAAATGGCTTTCGCATATCTAATCGCAGCTCTTGACATACCGATTAATTTAGTTTTACGTCACCTAACATTTTCTCAACCAATTTGGTTTGAGCTTCTTTGTTAGACAATTCGTCTTTTAATAATTTTTCAGCAATGTCTAATGATAAAGTAGACACTTGAGCTTTCAATTCAGCCATAGCTGCGTTTTTCTCACTTTCGATAGAAGCTTTGGCTTGCTCAATCATTTTTTGACCGGCTACTTGGGCTTCAGTTTTAGCATCGTTAATCATTTTTTCTTTGATTTCACGGGCTTCTTTAATCATTGAATCGCGCTCTAATCTCGCTTCAGCTAATAATTTCTCGTTATCTGATTTAAGATTTTGCATTTCTTTTTTAGCATTTTCAGCAGAAAGTAAAGCGTTTCTAATGCCTTCTTCTCTTTCGTTAACTGCATCTAAAATTGGCTTCCAAGCAAATTTTTTCAATAAGAAAATCAATCCTACGAAAATCAAAAATTGCCAGAAGAACAACCCTAATGAAAAATCATTTATTAACTTTTCCATATTATAATGTAATTATGTAGTCTTTTAATTTAATTGTTAAACAAAAGCTACAACCAACCGTTGCAGCTTTTTGTTTTTTTGAATTACACTGCAAATAATGCAGCAAATCCGATACCTTCGATAAGAGCCGCAGCAATCAACATCGCTGTTTGGATTTTACCAGTAGCTTCCGGTTGACGTGCAATAGCGTCCATTGCTGATCCACCAATTCTTCCGATACCGATACCAGCTCCGATTACTACTAATCCTGCTCCAATGATTTTAGGAATTTCCATAATGTATATATATTTAATTAAACATTCAATTTTAAATCTTAGTGATGTGCTTCCTCATGGTGATGTTCTTCTACCGCCGAACCAAAATATAAGGCTGATAACATCGTGAATATATAGGCTTGCAACAAAGCAACTAAAATTTCAATCAAAGATATCGCAAACGATAAGAAGAAAGACAAGCTGCTTCCGATCCAGTTTTTGAAAACGAACATTAGTCCGATCAAACTCATCAATACGATGTGACCTGCAACGATATTCGCATAAAGACGAATCATTAAAGAGAAAGGTTTGATAACAGTTCCTAACAATTCGATTGGTGCTAAGATAAATTTCATTGGCACAGGTACACCCGGCATCCAGAAAATGTGACCCCAATAATCTTTTTTAGCAGTAAAAGTTGTGATTAAGTAAGTGATTAAAGCCAAACAAGCTGTAACGGCGATATTCCCGGTTACGTTAATTCCCAGTGGCGTTAATCCGAAGATGTTTAAGAACCAAATAAAGAAGAAGATGGTCAATAAATAACTCATGTATTTTTTATAGTGCTTCTCGCCGATATTAGGAATTGCAATTTCGTCTCTGACATACAATACAATTGGTTCGAAAATACGACCAACTCCCGAAGCAATGCCTCCGTTTTTAACGTATGATTTGGCCAAACTTTTAAACAATAAGAACATGATTAAAGCTACTACGAAAATCATGAATACGTTTTTAGTAATAGAAAAATCCAACGGCTTTTCATTAGTGGCATGGTGGTGCTCATCCATAGTTACTTCCCCTTGAGCACTATCAACTTTGTAAATTTTACCGTGGTATAATTTGTAGAAAGTACCGTTGACTTCAGCTACTTCATGATCGTTGTGGAATTTTGATGAAGAGAAAACCTGTAAGCCATTATCCAGCAAAATTACCGGAAGTGGAAAACCAACATGATGTTGTTTACCGGCTTCGTCTTTATAGCCGAAAATATTGAAGTCATAAGAATCTTTTAAGTGGTGATCTATGAATTCTTTGATTTCGGTTTTGACGTCTTTTGGCTCTGCCGACTCACCGTGAACCGCTTCAACGGCATGAGTTGTTTCTGCAGAAACTTTGGTAGAATCAACTGTAGGATTAGCAGTACTAATTAATGGAAAGAAAGCTACTAAGGCAGCGATTATGAATTGGAGTGGTTTTTTTGAAAACACCATATCTGATAATTAGCTAAGATTTTATTTCTCAAATTTGGTGCAAAAGTACAATATTAATTAATATTAAAAAGTATCTGTTTTAATTTTTTTGACAGAATTGACAATTAAACGCAGAATTATTGTTTATTATTTAAAATTCTGATAGTTACATAAGTCTCTATTGTCAAAAAGTAAATGAAAATGATAAAAAAACTCATTTTCTCTGTTGGCGTTTTTTCCAGGTTGGCGGCCAAAATCGGTTTGAGAAAAACATAAGCAATGGCCATTTTGATTGTGGTTAATAACAAAAAGGTATATCCAACCGAATTGATACTCTTTTGTTTGACCTTGTCTAAAACTAAAATCAACATCGATGAAAAAAAGAAAAAGAACAAATACAACAACTCTACAGTATAAATAAAACTGTCTTCATAGGTTTTCGGAACCCAAAAATGAAAAATTACTTTGTGTGAGGCATACCCAATTATTGCAAAAACTAATAGGGTGAAAAGAGATTTGAATTTTTGTAAATTCATATTATTGGTCAGATTTATTAATGTCTTTGAGTTGTCGATTGAGGTTATAAAACGCAATGGCCACTCCGAGTAAAGTGAGAATCTTAACAAAAAGATGGTGTGGATTGTTGTACTTTTCATCAAGCCAGCGGCCAAGCCAAGCGAATAAAAAAACGATAACACCCATTTGAATCGGGATGTTCATCAGTACTAACCACTTGTTAGGCGCTTTGTTCTTCTTTGGTTGGTCCATGACTTGGTAGGTTTTTCACAGGAGGTTTCATCACGCAAGACGCACTAAATTCGGCTCCGGGTTCTACTGAAAGTTTTCCGCAAATCACTTCTCCTTTGATATGGGATTTGGATTTTACATTCAGGATTTCCAATACTTGTATTTTTCCTTCGAAATGCCCTTCTATGTCGGCGTTTTTACAAATGATATCACCTTTTACACTACCGGCAGGACCGATAACAATTTTTCCTTTAGATTGAAAATTCCCTATTAAATGTCCGTCTAAACGAAAATCAGCCGGTGAAATAATATCGCCGGTTATGGTAGTTCCCTCAACAATTCGGTTGGTTTTCCCCAACAAATCGGTATATGATTTCGGACTCTTTTCAAACATGGCTATCCTTTTTTTCCCGGATTCCCCATCTGTGGTGTTGGCGGCAAACCAAATTGCTCTTCCTTACTGTTGGCATCACCGGTGGTTTTAATCGGTTGGTTACTCTGTTGTTTATTTTGAGCTTCTTTTTTAGGTTGCTCTTGCATTTGAAGCGGTTGCTGTTCTTGTTGCACAACCGGCTTCTCATAAGTTCCGTCCCAATTAGGTTGGGTTGGTGTAGCGGTTAAATTACCCGCTAAAAATTCATCGATGTTTTTCTTAACCTGAACAATGGTGTAGTTTTCGGCCGAGATAATAATCGGTTTCTCTTGGACCTTATAATCTTTATAGTCTTTTAAAATAGCCGTGATGCCATCAGCTAAATCTTTCGAATTCAATCCGTGGATCACCACAAAATTATCAGTCATGGTGTAAATATCCAAAGAAACGGTTAGCTTTTCTAAGCCTCTTTCTTTGATAAATTTGGCGATTTTTTCGCGTAAAATTTTGGTGCTTTTATCCTCAAAATCTTTAGTGGCGTATAAAATCTTCCAATTTCTGGAGTCCAAACTTGACAATTGTAAAGCCTGAAGTTTAGGCAAATCAACTGTTATCATTTTCTCGGCTCTTTTGCCTTCCTCGCTATTTGGGTAATTAAGCGCAACAAAATTTAAAGCTTTGGCGTATTCTTCCAAACCAGATAATTTCCCGATTAAATTGGCTTTGAGTAATTCTAATTTCGGTACAATTTCATCTCCGGTAAATCGATCAATGGCTTCTGCTATTTCGGATAAAACCGTTTTGTAATCGTGGTTTTGGTATCTTTCATAGAGTTTTTCATAAACCGCTTTCGGGGAATCTCCGGCATCGGCCAATTGGCTATTCGGATTGGCCAAAATTTGAGCATATCTCGACGTTGGATAAAGCGAAATGATTCGGGCTTTCATGGCTTCTGCTTTGGTCTTGTCTATCAATTCATACACTTTATACAAATGGTACATCGAAGGTAAAACCAAACGCTCTTCGGGATTGTTTTTAAGCAATTGTTCCAACTTGGCTGCGGACAATTCGTATTCTTTGAATTTTTCTTTGTAAATGATTCCCAGTTGATAGTAAGCAAAGTTTCTTTCTTTACTCAAACTGTCAATTAAACTAGGATTTGTTGGCAATTGCTTGATGTAGAAATCAGGGGTGAATCGGTCTTCAGCATTGGCCAAATCTTTGGTTTCTTCGGTCGGATCATCACCTTTGGAATCCTCTTCTTTACTGTTCAAACTTCCCGTGGCTGGAGGTTTTCTCCAATTGTCTTGCAAAGTGACTTTTCCCCATTTCTTTTGGAATTCTTTTTGCCCAAAAGCCACAGTAGTTGGATTGTAAAAATAAAAGGTGCTTTCAGAAACGGGGCCAATGGGCTTAGATGGCGCAACCGCACTAGGCTTTTTACCTTTGTCGTCCGAGCCAATGTCACCGGAATTTCTCTCCTGATTCTCTTTAATTTGAGCTTCTTTCTCGGCCAACTTCATGGCTACTGCTTCTTCTTTTTTTAGTTTTTCGATGTACTTTTCAAAATAAGCTACTCTGTCTTCGTTAGTCATTTTGTATAGAGAAATAATGCTGTCATTGGTTTGGGCTATGCCTTCATATTTGATGACATCGTCTAAGTTTTCTCTTTTCTTTTTGATCGAATTGAACTCTCGTGTTCTGGGCTTTAACTGCACCAATGTACTGTCGAAATACTTTCCGGCAGTGGCGTATTTGGCTGCATTAAAATAAATATCGGCTAAGTTTCTGTAATTGGAAGCTGCCAAATAAGCGTCTTCGGATTTCTTCTTCAGCGAAATATTGTAGTGCTTTTTCGCTTG
>NZ_JBILQL010000093.1:0-8514 GCF_044373165.1 Flavobacterium sp. | reverse complement strand
TAAACCACCAATATTATAAACCGGTATTGCTATGATTACTACATTTTGCGGTATCGCAATTCGTTTTAAGGCTAAATCACGAAACAGTTGCATGGTGGCATCTATACCATCAGGTTCGCCGGCATGAATGCCGTTATTGATGAGCAGGAAGATTTTTTCGGGTTTGGTTTGGTAGTTGAATTTTTTATCGGCATCAAAAATAACCACTTGTAAAGGTTCGCCGCTGTCGGTTAGGCCAAAAGCTTGTACTTTGATTGTTTCAAAATCAGCGTCAAGATTATTGTAAAAACGCAATACTTCCGCATAATCAGCCGATTGATTGCCGTTGCCTTTTTCAAAAAAGGTTGGATAAGTTGCTTTTTTTTGCGCCGTTAAGGTTACTGTAAAAAAGAGGAGAAGCCAGAGTAGTTTCATTTACTTTTCTTTTTTAACCACCACACTATCCGGAACCAAAACGGTGTAATCTCCACCATTTCTGATGACATCGCGTACAATACTCGAGGAAATATAAGAAGTTTTGGAAGCGGTCAACAAAAAGACAGTTTCTATTTGGGAAAGTTTTCTGTTGGTGTGAGCAATGGCTTTTTCAAATTCAAAATCCGCCGGATTTCTCAAACCGCGCAGGATAAAATCGGCTCCTAATTTCCGGCACAAATCAATAGTCAAACCTTCATAGGTAATTACGCTTACTCTAGGTTCATTTTTGAATGCTTCCTCAATAAATTTTTTGCGTTCTTCTAAAGAGAACATATACTTTTTATCGGCATTGATACCAATGGCCACCACTACTTCATCGAAAAGAGAGATACCTCTTTTGATAATATCATAATGTCCCAAAGTGATGGGATCAAATGAACCGGGGAATACTGCTTTTCTTTTCATAATTAAGTGGTTGAGATTTTCAAGTTTCAAGTTTAAGATTAATGTTGTGCAACTTGAAACTTGAAACTTTTATTTATTTAAAGCCAATTCCAATGCGTTTGTAAACAAATCCGTCAAAGAAATACCGGCTTCTTTGGCTTGTTGCGGTATCAAACTTTCGGTGGTTAAGCCCGGAATAGTGTTCATTTCCAGCATGTGTGGTTCGCCGTTGACTATGATGAACTCACTTCGGGAGAATCCGCTCATTTTTAAAACTTCATAAGCTTTTTTCGCTACAGCTGATACTTTGGCGGTCATTTCCGGTGAAATTCTGGCCGGTGTAATTTCTTGTGATTTGCCTAAATATTTGGCTTCATAATCAAAGAAGTCGTTTTCGGTTACAATTTCGGTTATGGGTAAAACGGTAATTTTTCCTTGGTAATTGATAACGCCTACAGAGACTTCGGTACCGTCAAGGAAACTTTCAATGATGATTTCGTTATCTTCTTTATAGGCATTGACAATGGCGTAAGCCAATTCGTCTTTGGTTTTGACTTTGGAAATTCCGAAACTCGAACCCGATTTATTGGGCTTTACAAAGCAAGGTAAACCTACAGTTTTAAGAATGGCTTCTTCATTAATTTCGTCGCCTTGATTTAAATAATAAGAAGTGGCAGTTTTAATGCCATAAGGTTTTAAAACCGATAGTAAGTCACGTTTGTTGAAGGTAAGTGCCGCTTGGTAATAATCACAAGAACTTTGTGGAATGCCCAGTAATTCAAAGTAAGCTTGCATCAAACCATCTTCGCCGGGCGTACCGTGAATGGCATTGAACACTACATCAAAATTGATTTTTTCTCCGTTTACGGTAGTAGAAAAGTCATTTCGGTCAATGGGAAATTCGTTGTCGTTAGCATCTACGTAAACCCATTTTTCTTTTAAAATATGGATGCGATATCCTTGGTATTTAGTTTGGTCTAAAAATTGATAAACCACATTGCCGCTTTTCAGTGAAATTTGATATTCGCTGGAATATCCGCCCATGATAATGGCTACTTTTTTCATTAGTAGTTGGAGTTAGGTTGGTATTAAAGTAGTAACAAAATTATCATTTTTTTCGAAACCATTTACCTTTATGTTTTTTATATCTTTGCTTAAATAAATTTTTTTATGAGTTTACGCCAATATTTGACCAGTAAGGTCTTTTTTGCCCAAGTATTAGCCGCGATGGCCATTTTTGCTGTTATAGCCTATTTGTTTTTTCATTGGATTACCTTCACTACTAATCACGGACAAGAAATTACTGTTCCGGATTTGAGCAAACTTTCTGCTGAACAAGCCGAAGAAAAACTCGAAGCGATAGATTTAGATTATATTATTTTGGATACGGTGGATTTCCGACCGGAATACCCAAAGTTGACTATAGTGGAACAAGAACCCAAAGCCGGCGCCAAAGTTAAAGAAGGCAGAAAAATTTATTTAAAAATCAATGCCGCTAAATATACGATGGTAGCCGTTCCCGATTTGATTGAAAAAACCTATCGTCAAGCGGTTCCGACTTTAGAAGCGGTTGGTTTAAAAGAAGGCAATATCACTTACAAACCTTATTTAGGTAAAGATATGGTTTTGGAAGTCCGTATGAACGGAAAGAAATTGAAAGCCGGTGACAAAGTGTTGAAGTCTTCTAAAATCGACTTGGTTTTGGGTGATGGAAAAGTGGTTTTTGACGATACGACTATAGATTCAACTGCCGTAGATTCTACTGATATAATGCCTTTAGATGAGTAATACCAACGATACTTTCGAATTAGAAGAAGAATTATTCGAACACCATCGCTTCGTGTCTCCCAAAGGACAAGGATTGTTGCGTGTCGATAAATTTTTGATGCAGTTGATTGAAAATGCTACCCGGAACAAAATACAACAAGCTGCCGAAAAAGGCAATATTTGGGTGAATGATGTACCGGTGAAATCCAATTACAGGGTCAAACCTTTTGATGTAGTTAGGGTAATGCTCGAGCATCCGCCTTTTGAAAACCACATTATCCCGGAGGATATTCCTCTGAATATTGTTTACGAGGACAATGCCTTATTGGTTATCAACAAACCGCCCGGATTGGTAGTGCATCCCGGTCACGGAAACTACACCGGAACCCTGGTCAACGCTTTGGCTTTTCATTTTGATAACTTGCCATTAAATTCTAGTGAAAGACCCGGATTAGTGCATCGTATTGACAAAAATACTTCAGGTTTGTTGGTCATTGCCAAAACGGAAGCTGCGATGACCCATTTGGCCAAACAATTTGAAGACAAAAGTACCGAAAGAGAATACATCGCCTTGGTTTGGGGAAATGTTAAAGAGGAGGAAGGCACGATTGAAGGCAACATTGCCCGTCATATGAAAGACCGAATGCAAATGGCCGTATATCCTGAAGGCGATATTGGAAAACACGCCGTTACGCATTACAAGGTTTTAGAGCGTTTTGGTTATGTAACTTTAGTGGCTTGTAAATTGGAAACCGGAAGAACCCATCAAATTCGTGTACACATGAAATACATTGGTCATACCTTATTCAACGATGCGCGTTACGGAGGTGATTTGATATTGAAAGGCACAACCTTTACCAAATACAAACAATTTATAGACAATTGTTTTAAAACCCTACCGCGTCAGGCCTTGCATGCCAAAACACTTGGCTTTGAACATCCGGTAACCAAAGAGTATATGCGTTTTGATACCGAGTTGCCTGAGGATATGAAAGAATGTATAGAGAAATGGCGCAATTACTCCAAATCTCATGTGGAGGTCAATGACGAAGAAGCATAAAAAAAGTCCTGAGCAATCAGGACTTTTTTGTTTTATAAATCATCTTCAATGGGCTTTTCGGCCATAAAGATATAATAGATGCCGACAAGTATAAACGGAATACTCAACCATTGTCCGGTGCTTAAAAGACCAAAGCTTTCTTCAATACCACCTTGGCTTTCTTTAACGTATTCTACCACAAAGCGAACCGACCAAAGCATTACCAAGAAATAACCAAAAAGTAAGCCTTGCTTCTCGGCAGTTCTGGTTTTCCAATACAAGTAAAACAAGGTAAAGAAAACAAAGATGTATAAAAAGGCTTCGTATAACTGTGCCGGATGTTTTGCAGGAACTTTAGCCAAAATTTCGGTATATTGAGGATCTGTTGCAATGGCGTGATAAGCGTCGTTTACATTGGAAAGTTTGGTAATGTTCATTACGTCTTTGGCAGAATAATAGTCACGAATAAACTTGATTCCGAAAGCCGAATCGGTTACATTACCCACAATTTCAGAATTGAAAAAGTTACCGATTCTCACGAAAATAGCCCCGCTGGCCACCGGAATTACCACTCGATCCAACACCCAAAGTATAGGTCTTTTGATTACATTTTTGCTGTAAAAATACATGGCTATGATGATAGCAATCGCTGCACCGTGACTGGCCAATCCTCTGAAGCCGGTAAATTCAAATTCGGGTTTGAATTTAAAAGGCAATAAAATTTCTGTTGGATTGTTTCGGAAATATTCCCAATCGTAGAAAAAAACCTGACCCAATCGCGCTCCTAATAATGTGGCAATTACAGTCCAAATAAACAATGTATCCAGTTTTTCAAGCGACTCGTTTTCTCTTTCATAAATGCGTTTCATGATGTACCAACCCAAACCAAAGGCGACAACAAACATTAAACTATAGTAACGTATGATGAAAAAACCAATGTCAATACCTTCTGAAGGATTCCAAATCATGATTGTTCTTTTTGGGGTTTAGTTAATGGTAAAAGTAATGAAATGTTTCTAACTGAAAAAAAATTAACTGTTCTTTAGTGAGTACACTTTTTTTCGGGTACCGGATCATAGCCACTTTTTCCCCACGGATGACAACTGAATATTCTTTTGAAACCCAAATAACTTCCGTAAAATAAACCGTGAATTTTCAGGGCTTCAACAAAATAGGTAGAACAAGTGGGTTGAAAACGGCAACTTGCAGGAAAGAGTGGGGAAAGTACAATTTTGTAGAACCAAATTAATAATAATAATGGCGCTATGAATATCTTTCTCCACATCATTTTACTGTATGCTAAAGGTAGTTCCTTCTTTACCGTCTTTCAACTGTATGCCTAAGGCTAACAATTGGTCTCGAATTTGATCCGAAAGAGCAAAGTTTTTATTGGCACGAGCTTCTAATCGCATGTTAATCAACATTTCAACAACTCCTTCTAATTTGTCGGTTTGATTAGACACCGCTTTTTCATCTTTAATACCTAAAACGTCGAAAGTAAAGTTTCTAAGTGTATGGTTCAACATAGCGATGCCATTTGCGGTCAAAGATTCTTTTCCGTCGTTTACTAAATTCACATATTTAATGCCTTCAAACAAATTCGCAATTAAAATCGGCGTATTGAAATCGTCGTTCATGGCCTCATAACAATTTTGTTGCCAAGTCGCAATATCAATGGTTGAATTAGCACTTGGTTTCAAATCTTTAATCAATTCCAATCCGTCCATTAATCGTGTGAAGCCTTTTTCTGCGGCTAGTATTCCGTCATTGGTAAAGTCTAATATACTTCGGTAATGGGCTTGCATCATAAAGAAGCGCGCCACGTTAGGCGTGAAGGCCTTACTTAAAAAAGGACTACCGCCATGGTAAATTTCACTTGGTAAAATATTATTCCCGGTGGACTTCGACATCTTTTTGCCGTTTAGTGTCAACATGTTGGCATGCATCCAAAAGTTCACCGGACTGTGACCGGTACAAGCTTCATTTTGGGCAATTTCACATTCGTGATGCGGGAATTTTAAATCCATTCCGCCACCGTGTATATCGAAAGTTTCACCGAGATATTTGGTACTCATGGCAGTACATTCCAAATGCCAACCCGGGAAACCAATGCCCCAAGGCGAAGGCCAACGCATGATATGTTCCGGTTCCGCTTTTTTCCATAGCGCAAAATCTTGTGGGTTTCTTTTGTCAGTTTGACCGTCAGTATCACGTGTGTTGGCCAACATTTCATCAATATTCCTACCGCTCAATTTTCCGTAGTGATTGGTTTCATTAAACTTCACCACATCAAAATACACAGAACCGTTAGATTCGTATGCAAAACCTCTGTCGATGATTTGTTTTACAATCTCAATCTGTTCAATGATATGCCCGGTAGCTGTAGGCTCGATGCTAGGCGGTAAAAAGTTGAATTGGTTCAGTACATCATGAAAATCAACGGTATAACGCTGAACAATCTCCATAGGTTCTAATTGCTCCACTCGCGCTTTTTTTGCGATTTTATCTTCTCCGTCGTCTACATCATCTACAATATGACCAACGTCAGTAATATTTCGAACATACCGAACCTTATAGCCTAAGTGAAGTAAATACCTAAATATCATATCAAACGACATAAAGGTTCTAACATTACCCAAATGAACATTACTGTAAACTGTAGGTCCGCAGACATACATCCCAACATTGCCTTCGTGAACGGGTTTAAATAATTCTTTCTCTCCAGAAAGAGAGTTGTATATTTTTAAGGTATGATTTTTATATAATTGCATTTTTGTTAGGAGCTATTTCCGGCTTTACGTTACAATCTTTTAAATTACCTGCGTTGTCACTGCGGTAAAGTAAAAGGATTTTCACTGCAATCCGGGCTATTAAAAATTGGTTTCCAATCTGATGTAATCTAAAAATTCACGTCTGGTAAGTTCCTCTTTGAATTTACCGCCAAACTCAGCGGTTACAGTACTGCTTTCAATGTCTCGAATGCCTCTGGAGTTTACACACAAATGTTTGGCATCCATAACACAAGCCACATCTTCGGTATTTAAAACCCTTTGTAATTCTTGCACAATTTGCATGGTTAAGCGTTCCTGTACTTGTGGTCTTTTGGCAAAGTAATCAACGATTCTGTTCATTTTTGACAAACCCACTACGGTTCCGTTAGAAATGTAAGCCACATGAGCTCTTCCAACAATTGGCAATAAATGGTGTTCGCAAGTAGAGTAGACTGTAATGTTTTTTTCCACTAACATTTCACCGTACTTATAGTTGTTTTTAAAGGTAGAGGAACTTGGTTTTTTATTAGGGTTCAATCCACCGAAAATCTCTTTTACAAACATTTTGGCCACTCTATTAGGTGTCCCTTTTAAGCTGTCGTCAGTCAAATCCATTCCAAGTGTTGTCAAAATATTTTCAACATCTTTTTTGATAGATTCAATTTTTTGATCATCGCTTAAAACAAAAGCATCTTTTCTTACCGGATTTTGAGCACTCGTAGCTATGTGGTTTTCACCTAATTCATCATTATTTACGGCGTTTTTTGTCATTAAATTCGCTATTAATTTGGGTTTAAAAATCGTAACGCAAAGATAAATAATTATAATTAAAAGAAGTCTAATAGTGTTAATATTTGAAATTATTTGACTTTTTAGCCAATTATCTCCCAAAAATATGTAAATTTCCTCCCTTAAAAATTGTCACTAGTAATGAAAAAAATCTACTGCTATTTACTTTTAATTAACCTATTTACCATAAATTTGGTTTTTTCGCAAGGTGCTAACTGTGCTTCATCTGATGCTTTTTGTGCCGGCGGTCCTTCTTTAACGTTCCAAAACTCAACAGGAACAACAACAGAAGCCGGTATTAATTATGAGTGTTTAGCTTCTCAGCCTAATCCAGCCTGGTTCTACATGCAGATTGGTGTATCCGGAACTATTAATTTTCAAATCTCTCAGACAAGTAATGCAGGTAATCCAATTGATGTGGATTACATTCTTTGGGGACCATTCGCAGGTCCGGTTTGTGGAGCCACTAATTTAAACCCTGCATCCAGTATAAGTTGTAGTTTTTCTGCTGCAGCTATAGAAAATTTTACTTTGACTAATGCTCAAGTTGGGCAGGTTTATGTAGTTTTATTAACCAATTACAGTGGTCAAGCCGGTAATATTACGGTAACCCAAACCAATGCCGGACAAGCCGGTGCAGGAGCAACTGATTGTAATATTGTTTGTCCTTTGTCATTAGATAATCAAGTAATCTGTCAAGGAAGTCAGACTACTTTAACCGCTACAATTCCTTTGGCCACCACTTACGCTTGGACAGGTCCAAACGGGCCAATTCCCGGAAACGTACAATCTATAACAGTAACACAACCCGGAACATACACAGTTGTAGTTAATAAACCCGGTTGTGTGGCTAATGCAACTGCATCAGCAACGGTTTCACTTAGTGCGCCTCCGCCAATTAACCCACCGGTTGATTTATCTCAGTGTTCCAATATACCGGCTTTTGATTTGAATCTTGCTGTGGCCAATATTTTTAATGGAACCGGATTAAGTGCAGGTGATTTTGATTTGTCATTCCATACAACAGAAATAGGTGCTTTGAATTTTGACAATTCTATTCCTGTGTCAAATTATGGTTCTTATGCTCCCGGAACTGCTTCAACCATTTTTTTAGGTCTGGAGAATTCAAGTGCCGGAGGATGTAGGTTCGCGTTTCCTTTTGATATTTCTTTTATCACTTGTACCGCCACACCAAATCCACCACCAACCTTAGCGTTGTGTGAGAGCAGTTTGGGAAGTGGAACAGCAGTTTTCAATTTTACCCCGCAAACACCGCTTATATTAGGA
>NZ_JBILQL010000020.1:0-33986 GCF_044373165.1 Flavobacterium sp. | reverse complement strand
AGGTTTTTACAAACCAATGGGTGTTTCAGGAGACACATTACGAGAAGCTTTATTAGCGCTTCGCCCCGAAATTTACGGCAGTATAGCCGAAGAAAAAGTAGAATTGAACGGTTTACTTTATGTTATTGAAAGACTTCCGATTGGCATTGAAGAGTGTCGTTACATTAACTTGACTTCGGATGAAGGTTACTCTAAATCACACTTCAAAGCCATTATTCCGCCCAAACGAAGAAGAAATTGTTATCGTATTGATGAAGAGCAAATGAACGTGGAAATTACCCGCGGACGTTCGGATATTTATGATATTATGACGCATTTGACTTTTATTTTCATCGAATCACACAAGATTAAAGATAGAGTGTTAATTGACGACGAAGGAAGAATTTCGCGTGATTGGCAAAAATTGGAGCAAGCCGCTTTGCAGGCCAAAAAATTAAATCAGGTTGATAAAGAAAAAGCCATTTCGCATGCGGCTAATGTTTTGGGAAGAACTTTTGCAGAGGTTTTAGACATTTATGAAGCCTTTGGTACAACCGAAAAACCGGATCGTTTTTTACATGTTATTTATTGGTTGGGAAAACTAGCCATTGAAGAAGTGCTGGACAATAACAAAAGAACCATCACTTTTAGTCCGATTCTCAGAGAGCGCCTTGGCCATCACATTCACGGTGAAATTTGGGCCAACAATATTAAAGAGGTATTACATCAAAACAATTTACTGGATAGACCTATTCACATCATTAGCGCTAACATGCATTCGGTGATGAATTCTATATTTGCTCAAGGTGTTCTTGGCGCTAAATACAAAGGAAAATCAGAATACCAAATGTATGAAGATTTGAGTGCTTCAGGCAGCAAAGATTTGAGAAGTAAAGTGGAAGATTTTGCTCTGAAACAAGGCATGATTTCTTTACCGGATGCATCGGGAACCAACATCGACGTCCAAATTTTTGATACGGATAAAATAGACTTCGCAAAATCAGGATTTCCAAAGGCAAAATTCGGAAAAGACAAACCCGTAATTATTGTTATGGATTATGCTTTTGGTGAGCAAGCCTATGAAACTATAGACGAATTGTTGAAACCATATAAAAAAGGAAAGAACCATATTTTCATCAATGTGGAATCGGTTTCAATTATGGGGAAAGCCGGAATTTTGCAAGGCGGAAAAGGCGACATCATGATTCCGAATGCGCATATTAATGAAGGTACTGCGGATAATTATCCGTTTGAAAACGAGCTGACTGCCAAAATGTTTGAGGGCAATGACATTCCGGTTTTTGCCGGTCCAATGGTAACCGTTTTGGGAACTTCTTTGCAAAATAAAGATTTGTTGAAGTTTTTCCACGAATCTACTTGGGGCGCGATTGGGCTGGAAATGGAAGGAGCTTATTACCAAAAAGCAATCCAGTCGGCTTCCAGAATTCGTAAAAGTATCAACCCGAATGTAAAGGTACGTTACGCTTATTACGCCTCGGATAATCCATTAGAAACCGGCAGCACTTTGGCTTCGGGTGGTTTAGGAACAACAGGTGTTAAGCCTACCTACTTAATTACCATTAAAATATTAGAACAAATTTTTAACGTAAAATAAATTCATATGAGTGCCACACCTCAAAACACCGATAATCAGGAACTCGATTTGTCTCAGATCTCACGCAAGATTGGAGAATTTTTCGAAGGGATTTCCAACAAGATTTTCAAAGGAATTTTATTCATAAAAAGGAATATTGTTTGGGTAGGAGCTTTGTTTGTCTTGGGATTAGGATTGGGAATATACTTAGACAAAACAAACAAAGTTTATAACCATCAAATTATTGTAACTCCTAATTTTGGATCGGTTGATTATTTGTATGCCAAAGTGGATTTAATCAACTCAAAGGTCAAGGAATCCGACACTTTGTTTTTAAGAGACGTTGTAGGCATTAAAAATCCTAAGTCGTTCAAAGGGATTGAAGTTGAGCCGATAACTGATGTGTACAAATTTATCGAAAATAAAACCCAAAATTTTGAGTTGATTAAATTGTTGGCTGAAGATGGAGATATCAAAAAGATTGTCAATGAAACCTTAACCAGTAAAAATTATCCATATCATTTGATTTCTTATTCAACTAATGGTTTGACTTCGGATGAAGCCACAACAAAACCGTTGATGGCTTTTTTAAATAATTCAGAATATTTTCTAAAAGTTTATAAGGAATACAACAAGAACATCACAATAAAAATGGCTAAAAATGATTCCATTATTTCTCAAATTGATGCCTTTTTGAATTCCTTTAACAATACTGTCAACGGATCTCAAAAAAGTGATAAGTTAATTTACTATAATGAGAATTCACAATTGGGCGACATCATCAAAACCAAGGATGCCTTGTTAAATGAACAAGGAATTCATCGTTTAGAATTGGTAAATTTGGATAAGATTATCAAGGACAGCAGTATCACACTTAACATTAAGAACACCAAGAAAATCAATGGAAAAATGAAATTGGTTTTACCCTTGTTTTTTGTCGGGATGTTTATTTTCTTTAGCTTTTTGAAAAGGTATTATAATAATCAAATGGCCAAGATAAAAGTTTAATTTATGAAGGGAATTATTTTAGCCGGTGGTTCGGGAACTCGATTACATCCGTTAACTTTAGCAGTCAGCAAACAATTGATGCCTATATATGATAAGCCGATGATTTATTATCCGTTATCTACCTTAATGTGGTCGGGTATCAGAGAAATTTTAATCATATCCACGCCACATGATTTGCCTTTGTTCAGACAGTTGTTGGG
This sequence comes from Flavobacterium sp., assembly GCF_044373165.1. Taxonomy (GTDB): domain Bacteria; phylum Bacteroidota; class Bacteroidia; order Flavobacteriales; family Flavobacteriaceae; genus Flavobacterium. The sequence goes on along the minus strand of NZ_JBILQL010000020.1, from coordinate 31,205 downwards.
AGACGGCAGTAATTTAGGTTGTCGGTTTGAATACGCCGTACAAGAAAATCCAAACGGATTGGCTGAAGCATTTATTATTGGAAAAGAGTTTATCGGAAACGACAAGGTTGCATTAGTTCTTGGGGATAATATTTTTTACGGTACCGGATTGTCAGAATTGCTTTTGGCTAATAATAACCCGAACGGTGGCGTTATTTATGCCTATCATGTTCACGATCCTGAGCGCTATGGCGTAGTTGATTTTGATGCAAACGGCAATGTGCTTTCTATTGAAGAAAAACCGGAAAAACCCAAATCTAATTTTGCAGTACCCGGAATTTATTTTTATGATAATGAAGTGGTTGAGATAGCCGCCAACATCAAACCAAGCCATCGCGGTGAATTGGAAATTACAGATATCAATAAAGAATATCTTCAGAGAGGTAAATTAAAAGTGAGTATTCTAGACAGAGGAACCGCTTGGTTAGATACCGGAACTTTTAATTCTCTAATGCAAGCCAGTCAGTTTGTTCAGGTTATTGAAGAAAGACAAGGATTGAAAATTGGCGCTATTGAAGAAGCGGCCTATAAAATGGGCTTTATTAATGCCGATCAATTGAAAAAATTAGCCCAGCCGTTGTTAAAAAGCGGTTATGGAAATCACCTGTTAAGTTTGATTTAATGAATTTTATTCCTACAAAGCTGGAAGGTTGTTTTGTCCTCGAACCCAAAATTATTTTGGATGAAAGAGGCTATTTTATGGAAAGCTTTAATGAGCAAACGTTCCAAAAAGGAATTGGGAAACAAATTCATTTTGTGCAAGACAACCAATCGTATTCTTCAAAAGGTGTTTTACGCGGATTGCACTACCAAACCGATGAACATGCACAAGCTAAATTGGTAAGGGTTTTACAAGGCGAGGTTTTAGATGTAGCGGTTGATATTCGTCCGGATTCGCCTACTTATGGCCAATATGAATCAGTAATATTATCGGGAGAAAATCAAAAACAATTTTTTATTCCTCGTGGTTTTGCACACGGTTTTTTGGTGCTGAGTGATACCGCGACCTTTTTTTATAAGTGTGATAATTTTTATAATAAAGAAAGCGAAGGCGGTATAAAATACAACGATCCAACCATAGGCGTAAATTGGAATTTTCCTTCTCAAGCCCTGATCATTTCCGAAAAAGATAAAATCCAACCCTTATTGCAAAACGCTAAAAAAGTATGGTAGTATTGGTTACAGGAAGCTCGGGACAATTAGGACAAAGTCTGCAATATGTAGCCCCTAAATACAAGGAAGTTCAATTTATTTTCTGTGCTTCAGCCGATTTGGATATTACCGATATGTTGCAATGTAAAAGTGTATTTGAAAAACACCAACCTCACTATTGTATCAACACCGCAGCATACACCGCAGTAGACAAAGCCGAAACAGAGCCCGAAAAAGCTTATGCAATTAATGTAATTGGGGCTAAAAACATAGCGGAAGTTTGTAAAGAATACAACACGGTTTTACTACACATTTCAACCGATTTTGTTTTTGATGGCACAAAAAACACACCTTATAAGGAATCAGACCTTCCCAATCCAACCGGAGTGTATGGCAAAACGAAACTTGAAGGAGAACAAGCTATTGAGCAAACTTGGGAGAAGCATTATATAGTGAGAACCTCCTGGGTGTATTCGCCATTCGGACATAACTTTATGAAAACCATGTTGCGTTTGGCTTCGGAAAGAGACACCATTTCGGTAGTGAATGACCAAATCGGTACACCAACCCATGCAGTTGACTTGGCCAATGTTTTAGTTCAAATTATTCTGGCCGACAATCGACAATCGACAACCGACAACTTCGGCATTTACCACTTCAGCAACGAAGGCCAATGTTCCTGGTATGATTTTGCCAAAAAAATATTTGAAATCAACAAGATAAGCATAAATTTACAATCCATTCCCACGGCAAGTTTTCCCACGCCTGCCAAGAGACCAAGTTATAGTGTTTTGGAGAAGTCAAAAATAAAAGCCAAATTTGGAATTTACATACAAAAATGGGAAGAGTCATTAGTTAAATACAATTCGTAGTTTACTATGAAACTTATCAACAACTAGATTATGAGTCAAGAACCTATAATATCAATAGTAAGCCCAGTTTACAGAGCTGAGAAAATAGTTGAAAATCTCGTTTCAGAAATTCAGCTGGCGATGGAACAATTAAGTGTAGCTTATGAGATAATTCTAGTTGATGATAGAAGTCCTGACAATTCTTGGGAAGTAATGAAGTCCCTTTCGGCAAGGCATAACAACATAAAGTCAATTAGGTTGAGTAGAAATTTTGGACAACATCCGGCAATTATGGCGGGCTTGTCTAAAACATCTGGAGAATGGGTGGTAGTAATGGATTGTGATTTACAGGATCAGCCTAAAGAAATTGTGAAGTTATATCAAAAAGCTACAGAGGGGTTCGAAGTGGTATTAGCAAGAAGAGTAAAAAGGGCAGATAGTTTTTTCAAAAAATTATCCTCTAAAATTTTTTCAAAGGCATTTAGTTTTTTTACGGACACAGAATACAATAATGAAGTAGCCAATTATGGAATTTACCACAGAAAAGTGATTTTATCTATTTTGGAAATTACCGATTACATTAAGTTTTTTCCACTTTTTGTAAATTTTGTTGGTTTTAAATCAACCACAGTTACTGTAGAACATGCCTTCCGTGGGGAAGGAAAGTCCAGTTATAGTTTTTCTAAACTAATTAGCTTAGCTTTTAATACTATAATTTCATTTTCCAACAAACCGTTAAAGATGTTTGTAAAATTTGGCATGCTAATTTCATTTATCTCAATACTTTTTGGAGTTTACAACCTTTATGAAGCGTTAACTAACAGGATTGCTGTTCTTGGCTACAGTTCGTTGATAGTCTCTATTTGGTTCTTGTCAGGAGTCATCATAACAACCATTGGAGTAACAGGAATTTATGTTGGTAAAATTTTCGATCAAACCAAAAACCGCCCAGTTTTTATTATTGATGAAGTGATATGATAAGAAAAATGGAATGGGATTCGACCTTTTTTGGGTTGAGAGTAGGTGAGCTTGATTTTAATGAGAGTCAATATTTTATTAATGAGGCAGATTATGATTTGTTATATGTGGTTTCAAACGATGATTTTAATTTAAAATTAAAAGGTTTTGAAAATTCTTTTTCTGAACAAAAAATAAAGTTTTATAAAGAACTCAAAGAACCACAACAACTCTCAACCAATGTGTTTTCCTTCAAAGAAACGGATGCTATCCAAGAAGTTTATGAATTGGCCTATGAAAGCGGAAAACACAGTCGGTTTTTATTGGACAGAAAGTTTGGTCATGAGAAATTTAAAGAACTCTATCAACGCTGGATTGACAATTCTATTTCAGGAAAATTTGCGGATGACGTTTTATTGTATAAAATTCAAGAAAAATCAGTTGGTTTATTAACCTACAAAACAATAGATAAAAAAGCCTTTGTCGGATTAATTGCTGTTTCGTCCCAACAACAGGGAAAGGGAATAGGCGGAATCTTGCTTAAGCATTTAGAAGGATTTTTGTATAATAAAGGAATAGAAAGTTTAACAATACCGACTCAACATCAAAATAAACAAGCGTGTTACTTTTATAACAAACTAGGTTATTCAATTTCCGAACAAACTTACATCAAACATTATTGGAAGATAAATGATACCATTTAATAAACCCTTTCTAACAGGAAAAGAAACATCATATATTGAAGAGGCTGTAAAATCAGGTAAAATATCCGGTAACGGAGAATTTACTAAGAAATGTCAGTCTTTTTTCGAATCAAATTTCGGAATAAAAAAAGCACTTCTAACAACATCTTGCACAGACGCTTTGGAAATGGCTGCCATTTTAATCGACATTAAAGAAGGTGATGAGGTTATTATGCCATCTTATACTTTTGTCTCTACAGCTAATGCATTTGTTTTGAGAGGGGCAAAAATAGTATTTGCAGACAGTAGGAAAGATCATCCTAATATCGATGAGACCAAATTGGAAGCTTTGATTACATCCAAAACAAAAGCCATCGTTCCGGTACATTACGCGGGTATAGCTTGTGAAATGGACACCATAATGGATTTGGCTCGCAAATACAATTTGTATGTAATTGAAGATTCAGCTCAAGCCATAGACAGTTATTATACAGATAAAAAAGGAGTTAAAAGAGCGTTAGGTTCAATTGGGCATTTGGCTGCTTTTTCCTTTCATGAAACTAAAAATATTATTTCCGGAGAAGGAGGACTATTAGCCATTAATGATGTTAAATTTATTGAGAGAGCTGAAATTATTTGGGAAAAAGGCACTAACAGATCCTCATTTTTTAGAGGAGAAGTGGATAAATACGGTTGGGTGGACATAGGAAGTTCTTTTTTACCTTCTGAAATTATTGCAGCATTTTTGTGGGCCCAACTGGAAAACCTTGAAAAAATTCAAACAAAGAGAAGAGCTATTTGGAACAGCTATTTTGACCAATTGAATGAATGGGCTTATTCAAATAAAATAGAATTGCCTAAAATTTTAAATGGAGCCAGCAATAATGCTCATATGTTTTATTTGGTTTGTCATAGTTTAGAACAAAGAACTAAACTATTGGCCCACTTAAAACAAAACAATATTTTAGCGGTTTTCCATTATATTAGCTTACACAAAAGCCCATTTTATCAATCTAAACACCAAGGTGGAGATTTACCCGAAACAGATAGATTTACAGACTGTTTGTTGCGATTACCCTTGTTTTTTGAATTAGACAGCCAAAAAGTGATAAATGCCCTAACAAACAAAATAGACTAAATTATTCGAAATACAATTTAGCACCTTTTTCCTGTCCTAATTTTACAACAACAATACCATTGAACATTCTAATCGATTCATGATTTGGCCATGAAGGCATTTTAGCAATGGAATCTTTTACCAAATCAAGTTCTTCTTTAGTATCAATCATTTTATATTCGGCTATATCAGTTTCTTTAAAAAAATTGACTAGTCTGTAATTATCCGCAGAGTTTGCCCAATTAAAAATCGAACCTCCGAAAACCTCACTGTTTTCTATTCTAAATTTTTGATGATACTCATAAGGGAAGTAGCCGTAAAAGTAAATGTTTTTCTCAGTTGTATAAAAATCAGGATATTTTGTTTGTATAATATTGTCTATTTTTTCAGCGGTCCTTTTGTCGTTGGTGTAAATTCTATTGGCAGTATGAAAAAGGTTGGTTATAAAGTAAATATTTATGACAGTTATCAAGACTACTGCTGTTTTGGCACTGCTTTTTTGGTTTATCTTAAGATAGTTTAGAGAAAAAACAATCACAAAAGCAAAAACAAGACCAGACGTTACATAAAGACGCGGAGGATGATAGCCATTAGTAATGGCAAAAGACATTATATATGGTAAAAGTAAAATTAAAAACAAGGATAGAAAACGGACTACAACAAATCTTTTGTTTACAAAAAAACGAACAAATACTATCAAACTCAATAAACTTGCAGCAGCAAAGAATCTTTCCCCATAATAGAAACTTCCAATAAGGTTTTTATACCAAATGGAAAGAAATTCAAAAAAATGATTGTTTGAATCGCCGGATACAAAAGAAGAAAGATAGGAACTATTTTCCATTGGAGGACAAATTATTTTCACAGATAAATAATAAAAAATAAATGAAATAATTAATAATCCACCTTTAAACAACAACCTTTTCATTCCTGCTTTTAAATTAAAAGAATCTTCAAAAGTGCTTTGCAAAAAGAGAATCACACAAAGTGTTACTAAAACCATTAAGAATGCCTGATATAAAGAAATTGTAAAAACACATATCAAAACTCCTGATAAGAGTAAAACTATTTTTCTTGTTATCGCTTTGGAATTTAATCCTTCCGTGAATAATTCAATGGCTAATACAGACAGAAAAACGCCTAGTCCTGCAATAACCGACATCATACCAAAGACAACCTGATAAGCTATTTGAGGAAAGGTTACAAATAATCCACAAAACAGATAGGCAGAAACAATTTCAAACCTAAATAATTTTGACATTCGTACGGCTGCAATACTAAAAAAAAATAAACCTAACAGTAATGAAAAATATGGTAAATGACCCTTAAAGATGTGAAACACTATTAAGTTTTGTCCCCATCTGCCCAAATCCATTCCAAAATCAGCTAATATGGGAATTTCGTTATCTACACTTAGAGTATAGTTTGAAAGTGCAAATCCGTAAGCTAATACAGACAAAATAAATGTAAAAGAGTACAGTTTAAAGTTGTTTTCAAAATCTTTTTTTAACGAGTCATTCATATACAAAATAAGGTTTAAGTTTGCGTAAAAATAATAATTAAAGTTGCATTCTATTATTAATATAGTTTAATTTGCAAAAAAAAATATTAAATTATGAAATACAATCATTTATTAGTTTTGTTCTTTTGTTGCTTTTGTATAGTTGGTTGTAAAGATACTACTACTGACAAATCAGAAGGAACTTCAGTAGAGCAGAAAGCAGAGGAACCATTTACAGCAACATTAAAGTTCGTAGCCAAAAAAAGCGATGATTTTTGTATGTTATATACTGAAGATGGAACAATAAATTTTGGTGAAAAAGGGGTGTGGAAAGCAATTGAAGGAAGTGAAAATGAGCAAGAGGTTACCTTTGTACTCCCTGCAGATGAATACCCAACTCAGCTAAGATTTGACTTAGGGATGAAAAAAGATCAGGAAGACATTATTGTTAAAGGTATTAAATTGCTGTATCATGGTAAAACCTTCGAAGCGTATGGATCAAAATTTTGGTCTTTCTTTAGAGCCGATGAAAACCAATGTACCGCAGATGTAAATACGGGTCTTGTTAAGGCAGTTGTAAAGGATGGTGAAAGAAAAAACGCTTCTTTATATCCTCAAAGTACTTTAAAACAAGAAATAGAAAATTTAGCAAAATAAATCATATTATAACACAAAAAAAACTACAAATTGAGATTCAGTTTGTAGTTTTTTATTTTAAAAACATTCCTAATTATTGCTTAGAAACATTGTTTATATATTCAAAAACCAACAGAATACCAACTTATTAGTTTATGGTATAGGGCAGTTCTTTAATTTGGTAACACCGATATTGGTAGTTCCTTACATTGTGTCGGTATGCAGTGAAGAGGGGTACGGTAAAATTGGAGTAGGATTGGCCGTCTCCTTTTTTATGATGGTTTTTATCGATTATGGCTCAGATATTTTGGGCGTTAAAGAAGTTTCTGTAAACAGAGATAATATAAAGGCACTTGAAAAAATATTCATCACGATTTATTCGGCTAAGCTTTTTTTGTTGTTTTTGGTGCTTATTTTGGTATCGATTATATTCATTACGGTCCCTTATTTTTCACAGGAAAAAAAGCTCTTTTTTTGGGGATTACCCATATTGATAGGACAATTTCTCAATCCTACTTGGTTCTTGCAAGGTATTGAGAATTTCAAATGGATTACAATTTCTAATATTGCATCCAAGGTTGTTTATGTTGTTGCGATTTTTGGTTTTATACACAATCCGTCCGACTATGTTTATAACAATCTTTTTTGGGGATTGGGAATGATAATCGCTAATGGATTCTTTTTTATTTGCCTTTTAAAGCAATACTCTTTTTCTTTTCAAAAAACAAAAATGGCAGATGTGACAGCGTATTTGAAAACCAACTTTTCAATGTTTTCTTCACAGATTTTTGTATCTCTACAAATGTATTTTCCGATTGTTTTGGTCAGCTATTTTGGAAACAATACGATGGCCGGACAATTTAAAATCATCGATCAGATTATAGTAATTTTTAAAACGTATCTTTTACTTTTTTTCAATTTTGTCTATCCGAGAGTTTGCTTTTTATTAGGTAAAAACACAAGAGAGGCGCTTAGTTTTTGGAAAATTTATAATGGTTTAAATACGGTTTTTATTATTATTTCTTTGGGAATCATAGGATTGTTTTCAAACAAAATAGTTGGTTATTTTAACCCAAAAGGAGTTATAGAAATAAGTAATTTGTTAAAAATTGCTGTCTTGATTCCTATAGCTCAAAGCATAACTATTCCTCTTAAACAGTTGGTTTTAGGATGTAACAAGCAAAATGAATACGTCAGAACCACTATGTTAATTGCCGTCACCAGCCTTACAACTATTGCAATAATTACTCCATTTTACAGTGTTCTTGGGGTTTTATTATCATTGATTTTCACCGAAGTTATTACTGCTGCGATGTATTACAGAATCATTAAAAGAGATTTATTTGTTAGAACAAGTTAAAAACTAATTGTATTTTTGAAACATCTACAAACTATGTTTTTAAATGATTAAAAATCTTTTCAAAAAAATGCTTATTAAGTCTGGGAAAAATTATCATATTGATGATAGAATCCCCAATAAGTTGGTGTATTTGGTTTTTTACACTCGTGCCATAATGTTGGTTAGAGGCTATTTAAAAACTGGAAAAAAAATCTTTATAGGGAAAAACACCAAAATCATTAATTCAAAGAATATTGATTTTGGTAAAAGCGTAACCATAGCCAAGCATTGTTTTTTAGACGGTTTCTCGAAAGAGAAAATTGTTTTTGGGGATTGTGTAAAAATTGGTGCTTACTCCACACTAACTTCAACAAGTCATTTTTCTAAATACGGAAAAGGGTTAAAAATAGGAAACAACTCTGCTGTTGGACAATTTACAGAGTTTGGGGCGGCTGGCGGGATTGAAATAGGCAACGATGTTATTATGGGGTCTTATGTGAGTTTTCATTCAGAGAATCATAATTTTTCCGATACAGAAATACTCATTAGGGAGCAAGGGGTAACATCAAAAGGAATAAAATTGGGCAACAATATTTGGGTTGGTGCCAAAGTTACTTTTTTAGATGGTTGCGTAGTGGGTAACAATTCAGTAGTAGCTGCAGGAGCTGTTGTAAACGGTATTTTCCCCGATAATGTAGTCATAGGCGGTGTTCCGGCAAAAATTATTAAAAACTTAGCCGAATGAAAGTTACGCTTCCTAAGGATTTTATCTATCAAATTTTACTTTTTGTAAGTGTATTTGTGCCCTATCTTAACAATTATGAGTTAACTTTTTGTGTTTGGTCTTTAGCAACATTAATAACTTTTCAAAATAAATTATCTCTTGAAATACTTAAACATCTTGCATGTTATATTAGTATTTTTTTGATTGCTGTTTTTTCATCTTTTTGGTATGACCACGAGGCATACTTTATCATTAGAGATATTACTTATATATCAAAACCTATAATAGGATTATTGCTTGGCTATCAATTAGCCAAAAAATTAAATGCAAAAACCCTCAAAGTTGTTGTTATAATTGGCTTGCTGATAGCGTGTTATCACATTTATATTATTCTTTATTCTGTATTATTTTATTCGGTTTCAAATATAAATGAACTAAGATATTTTGCGGGGTTTTTCAGTGATTTTGAAGTTTATACATTAATTTTATTAGTATTTCACGATAAGTTTGAATTACATTATCCAAGAAAAAAACTAATTCTTTATATCATTCTGATTGGCTTTTCAACCTTTATGTATTTAGCAAGAACTAATTTTATTCAGTTTTTAATCTTGTTAATTGCCATGAAAGGATTTTTAAAGATTAATGTAAAATCCATTACTGTTTTGGCTTCAATAGTTTTGTTAAGTATCATTGGATATGCCACCATATTGTATATAAATCCTAAAAGAAATGGTGAAGGATTAGAAGCTTTTTTATATAAAATAAAAGTTGCCCCAATAGAACCTTTTAAGACAAAAATAAAAAGAGATGATTGGAAAGATTTTAATGACAATTATCGTTCCTATGAAAACATTATGACCGTTAGGCAAATGACAAACGATGGATATAAATCACTTATTTTTGGACAGGGGCTGGGTTCTCAAATTGACTTAAAACAAAAGTTAATGTTGGGTGATATGGAGTTAAGATTTATTTCTATTTTGCACAATGGATTTATGACGGTATTGTTAAAGTCAGGATTAATAGGTGTTATTCTTCTAATAATTTCTATCTATTTGATTTTCATTAAAAAAAAATCTCAAATACCATTAGTCAATAATCTAAACCTTCTTATGATTGGTTCCGGGGTTTATATGATAGTTTCCTATTGGGTGTTTATGGGATATTATTTTGCAGCGGATACAAAATCCATTTTTTTCGGATTGATAATTTGTTACAGGGAATTAGTTTTAAAAGAAAGTAAAGTTAAGAACGAATATGACTAACATTCTTTTTATTCATCAATCTGCGGATTTATACGGTTCTGATAAGACGCTCTTGTTATTACTGTCAAGAATTGATCGAACAAAATTCAATCCTATAGTTGTTATTCCGTTCGACGGGCCTTTGAAAGAAGAGTTGGAGAAGATTGACATTAATGTGGTTGTAGCACCGGTACTAAAGTTGTACCGTAAAATGTTTACCCCAAAAAATTTATTTCTCTTTTTTAAACAATACAAAAAAGCATTGGCCACTCTTGATGAATTGCACCGAGAACATCAATTTAAATTGATTTATTCCAACACACTTGCCGTTTTGCTGGGGATGATTTATGCAAAAAAAAGGAATATAAAACACCTTTGGCATGTCCATGAAATAATTGTTCATCCCAAACCAATTGCTTATATCTTTCCAAAGCTTTTAAAAAGATTTGCAGAGGTAGTTGTTTGTAATTCTAAAGCAACTTTAGCCAATTTGACCCTAAGAGAACCTGTTTTAACGTCAAAATCAATTGTTATTCACAATGGTCTAAAACCCAATCATGAACCTTTCAAATCTATTTCCAAAAAAGAGTTAGGCTTTGAGGAGCAAGATGTGATCATCACCTTAATCGGAAGAATCAACCGATTAAAAGGACACAAATGGTTACTCGATACTTATTTAAAGCATTTGCATAAAAAGAGCCACTGTAAATTGTTGTTTGTGGGTTCGCCTGTGGTAGGTCAAGAATACTACTTAGAAGAAATCATATCGATTATCGAAAATAATAATCTTTCAGAAGAGGTAAAAATAATTGATTTCACTATGGATTTGCGACCGATATTAGAGATAACGGATGTCGTAACAGTGCCCTCTACCGAAGCGGAATCGTTCGGATTAGTGGCCTTAGAGGCCATGCTGGCCGAAAAACCGGTCGTAGGCTCAAACCATGGCGGTTTAACAGAAATTATAGTTGAAGAGATTACTGGCTTTTTGGTTGAACCCAACCATGAAACAGCGTTAGCATCGGCCTTAAAAAATCTCGCAGAAAGCCCCGATTTAAGAAAGCAATTCGGTCAAGCCGGTTACCAAAGAGCTATCAATACTTTTTCCGAAGAACAATACATTCGAAATTTCGAGGCCTTGTTTACGCGTCTTACTTAAACCCTGAACTTTATCTTTTTTCAATTCTATTTTTCCTATTTTTGACACCTGAAAAAAGGAGTCAATGAAAATAGCCATACTAGGAACTCGTGGTGTACCCAATTATTACGGTGGTTTTGAACAGTTCGCTGAATTTTTTTCAGTCTACTTAGTGCAAAAAGGCCACGAAGTATATTGTTATAATTCTCATGATCATCCGTTTCAGGAAAAATCTTTTCACGGGGTTAACATCATTCACCAATATGATCCGGAATACAAATTAGGAACCTTTGGCCAATTCATCTATGACTACAATTGTATCATGGATTCCCGCAAAAGAGACTTTGATATCATTCTCCAATTAGGCTATACCAGTAATTCTATCTGGTGTTTTTTGTTGCCCAAAAAATCCATCACCATCACCAATATGGATGGCTTAGAATGGAAACGAACCAAATATTCCAAACCGGTACAGCAGTTTTTGAAATTTGCCGAAAGATTGGCTGCAGTAAGCAGCGACTTTTTGGTTTCAGATTCTATTGGAATCCAGAAATTTCTAAAGGCTAAATACAAGAAAGAGTCAACCTATATTGCCTATGGCGCCCATCCGTTTGACAATCCTGATGAGTCTATACTGAAAGAGTACGGTTTAGAAAAAGAGCAATACAATATGATTATGGCTCGTTTTGAACCCGAGAACAATTTAGATATGGTTTTGGAAGGCGTGGCCATGAACGAAGATAAAACGCCAATATTAGTCATAGGCAAACACGAGACCAAATATGGTGAATATCTTAAAAATAAATACAAATCACATGAAAACATTAGTTTTTTAGGCGGAATTTACAACTTGGAACACCTCAATAATTTGCGTTATTTTTCGAATTTGTATTTCCACGGACACTCGGTTGGAGGAACTAACCCGTCACTTTTAGAAGCCATGGCGTCAAAAGCCTTAGTCATTGCGCACAATAACGATTTTAATAAAGGCATTCTAAAAACCAACAGCTACTATTTTTCCAACGCTCAAGAGGTCAAAAATATTCTCAATACTATCAAAAAAAATGATAACTTGCAATTGGTTCAAAATAACTACGATGCCATCGTCAACGAATTTAATTGGGAAAAAATAAATGGGCAATATTTACAACTATTTGAAGACTGTTTTTCAAAATCTCCTAAAAGAAAATCAAAACAATAGTTCTTTTCTTCCAACCCTTTTATTATTAGTTACTATTCCGTTGCTCTATGCGGCCAATAATATTGCCTTAGGTTTGTTTATGGTATTTGCAATTATTGGGTTTAAGAAAAGCAATTTTTATTGGCAAACTTCGTTGTTGCTTCCAATCGGGTTGTATTTACTGATGGTCATTTCTTATGGCTGGTCAATCGATCCAAAAAGCACCCTAACAGCCTTGTCTAAAGAATTACCATTGCTCCTAATCCCTTTTGGATTCTTACTAATGAAAAATTTTACCCGTGAACAAAAGGTAAAAATCGTATCGGTTTACAGCTATTCGATGGTTTTATTAACGGGCTTTTTTTTAGCCAGAGCAGCAATACGGTATCTTATTACTTTAGATTCTAGAGTCTTTTTCTATCACGGAACCAACGAAGACGATTTTGGATTAGTACCTAAGTTATTGAATGCTATTCACGTCTCTGTTTTTGTAGGGGTTGCCTTTTTTTACTTTTTTACTAAAGAAAAGAAAAGCAAATTGGATACTGTTTTTTCATTACTTCTTTTTGGATTTACACTATTGCTGTCTTCTAAAAATATCATTTTAATGGTCATACTATTATCCTTGATACAGGTGTTCTTTTTTTCCAAATCAGCTCACAAATTGCGCTTGCGAAATTTAATTGTTTTTGGATTATTAATTGCGTTGGTGTTTTCTGTGGGAAGAATAAAACACCGTTTTCAAGTAGAATTTCAAACCAATACCGATAAAAGTTTAAGCGCTAATGTAATCGAAGGAGTACCACAAGGCGTTCATTATGTTAGCTTAAAAGAAGCTTGGACAAACGAAATATTCACGCCTAACGATTATTTTCCGGGGACAGCATTCAGAGTATATCAATTCCGAATTTTTACCGAGCTACTTCAAGAAGAAGCCCTATTTTTTAAAGGATTGGGATTGAATGCGTCAACGCCTAAAATTCAAGAAAAAGCCCAACAATATAATTTGTTTATGGGTTACGACGGAACAGAAGGTTACCAAACCAAAAACTTTCACAATCAATATGTTCAAAATTTTGCCGAATTGGGTTTTTTTGGTTTTATGATATTGTTGTGTATGTTGATAATTAACGTAAAAAACGCATACCATTCTAAAGATTTTGTGCATTTTGCTTTCGCAATTCTAATGATAAGTTTATTTTTGACCGAATCATTTTTGTGGCGACAAAGAGGAGTGGTTTTTTTCACTTTACTTTATTGCCTTTTTAATAGTGGAATTTCGCTTAAGAAATCCGAACCTGACCAAGTTGTATGAAAAGAATATTAATTACCGGAGCCGCAGGTTTTTTAGGTTCTCATTTGTGTGATCGTTTTATTGTCGAAGGATACTTTGTGATTGGAATGGATAATTTAATCACAGGAGATTTAAAAAATATCGAGCACTTGTTTAAAGACAAGAACTTTGAGTTTTACCATCATGATGTAACTAAGTTTGTACATGTTCCCGGAAAATTGGATTATATCCTTCATTTTGCTTCACCGGCCAGCCCGATAGATTATTTAAAAATTCCGATACAAACCTTAAAAGTGGGTTCTTTGGGAACGCATAATCTCTTAGGTTTAGCCAGGGTAAAAAAAGCCAGAATATTAATAGCTTCAACTTCTGAAGTCTACGGCGATCCGTTGGTGCATCCGCAAACTGAGGAGTATTACGGAAATGTAAATACTATCGGACCAAGAGGTGTATATGACGAAGCCAAACGCTTTCAAGAATCTATCACTATGGCTTACCACACTTTTCATGGTTTGGAAACCCGTATCGTAAGAATATTTAATACCTACGGACCAAGAATGCGATTAAACGACGGTCGTGTGATTCCGGCTTTTATAGGTCAGGCACTTCGCGGAGAAGATTTGACCATTTTTGGTGACGGAAGTCAAACCCGCTCGTTTTGCTACGTAACCGATCAGGTGGAAGGCATTTTCCGATTATTGCATTCTGATTATCCTTATCCGGTCAACATTGGTAATCCTGACGAAATCAGCATCAAAGATTTTGCCGAGGAAATCATCAAATTAACCGGCACCAATCAAAAAGTAGTGTATCATCCGCTACCCGTTAATGATCCTTTACAACGTCAACCCGATACGACTAAAGCCAAAGAATTGTTAGGCTGGGAAGCTAAGGTAAAACGTGAGGAAGGCATGAAGCTAACTTATGAATATTTCAAATCTCTTTCGAACGAAGAACTATTAAAGGAAGAGCATAAAGATTTTAAGGGATATATCCATTAGTATCGTATGACGGCACACCAAACAGGAAGATATTCAAAGTACATCAGACCAATCAGTGTATTGTTTGATTTGATAGTCATAACCGCGTTAAGTTTGTACTTTTTTAAAGAACTAAATCTTAACCGTTGGTTTTACATGACTTATCAAACCGTAACATGGTTGTTTATTGCTTTGATTGTCAAGTACTATGAAGTGTTCCGATTTACAACACCTGTCGAAATTGTCACCAAACTTGTAAAACAGTTTAGCCTCTTTTTACTTGTGGTCATTGCTTTTTTTCCATTTGCTAAAACAGCCATATTCAGCGGCAAAGCAATTGCGATCTTTATGACTATTAGTTTTGTCATCATTGTTGCTTTCAAGTATTTTCTTTTTTATTATTTAAAGAAATACCGCATAGTAACCGGAAGTAATTTCAGAAACGCGGTTATCATTGGCTATACTCCTGAAGCAATCAGACTCAAAGAAGTTTTTGAAAACAGAAAAGATTACGGTTACAGATTTTTCGGTTATTTTTCAGATAAAAAGCAAAATCCCGAAGTTTTAGGAAAAGTTGATGACATCAAAGATTACGTGATTGAAAATAAAATTGATGAAGTTTATTGTTCTTTAAACGAAATTTCCAATGAAAAATTAAAAGACCTCGTTGAGTTCGCCGATGAGAATAAAAAGGCCATTAAATTCATACCCGATACCAAAGAAATTTTCTCCAAAAACCTGAAAATTGATTATTACGAATTATTTCCGGTTTTATCACTACAAAAAACCCAATTGCACAACCCTTTCATCAAAGGTATTAAAAGAGCTTTTGATATTGTTTTTTCGCTTTTGGTAATCTTGTTTTTTCTATCTTGGTTAATTCCAATTTTGGCCATTTTAATCAAACTCGAATCCAGAGGACCGGTGTTTTTTAAACAAGGCAGACCCGGTTTAGATGAGCAAGAATTTTTCTGTTATAAATTTCGTTCCATGCAGGTCAACGGGCATACTGAAAAAGAAGCCTCAAAAAATGACCCCAGAGTAACAAGAACCGGTAAGTTTATGCGTAAAACCAGCGTCGACGAACTTCCGCAGTTTTTCAATGTGCTTTTAGGCGATATGTCAGTCGTTGGACCCAGACCGCATTTGTGGTCTCAAAACAAGGCCTATGCCAGCAAGATTAAAAAGTATATGGTACGGCATTATGTAAAACCGGGAATTACCGGATTAGCGCAAGTTAAAGGATTCCGAGGCGAAATTGAAACCGAAGAAGACATGGTAAACAGAATCAAATTAGATGTATTTTATATTGAAAATTGGTCGATGATAATGGACTTAAAAATCATTTTCCAAACGGTAATCAATATCTTTAAAGGAGAAGACAAGGCGTATTAAAAAACACCTTTTTCAATTAAATGCTGTATCTGAGTATCCAAGTCAAACGCACTGGTTGCCCTATCAAAAACACCTTGTTTCAAATTGGCCAAATCGGTTTTTGAAAGTTTTGAAATCTCTTGCAATTTTTGATTCAATGCCGCAAAGTTTCCCACCGAAGCTACCCAACCTAATTGGTTTTCAGCTACTATATTTTCGCCTTCACCGCCACCAAAATACAGCACCGGAAATCCCAATGCGCTGTATTCAAAAATTTTAGAAGGAACAGAACCGTATATTCTGGTTTTTAAAGGAACTAAAGCAATATCAAAGGTTTTAAGTGTTTCATGCAAAACCTTTCTGTCCATCATGCCATGATAAAATATCTTTTGATTTTTGCTATCGGTTATGAGTGATTCTATAGCTCCTTTTTCGGCGCCGTCACCAAACAAATGCAACTCAATATTCAAATCTTTTAAATCAATTTGCTGACACAACTCAAAAACCCCTTGGGCAATACCTAAAAGTCCGGCAAAGAATAATTTTACGGGTTCGTTTTCGATTGTTTTCAAGGCGAAGGAATCCGATTTGTGATCGGGGAAATTGCGGTATAGAAATGTTCTTTTTTCAGGGAAAATGGTCTTTACATGCGCGATAATTTCTTCCGATTGACCTATAATGACACTTGCTTTTTTGTAAAGGAAGCGCTCCATAAACAATGAAACTTTATGCGACCAAGAACCGGCTTTTACCGCTTTCAGTTCTATAGCTGCCAACGGCCATAAGTCGGATATATTGAGGATGATTTTTTTCTTTTTAAGCGATAAAACAAAAACCGAAATAAACGATAATAATAAAGGTGGTGATTGCACTACCACTTTTTTGGGCGTTCTACGAAACAACAAATAGCCAAACAAACACGTCGAAAAAGACAACACAGAGAGTATGCGAACCAAAATGTTCTTGCTCACACTCGGGTAAATCCATAACCTTTTTACAATAATGTTATCCCTATTTTCTGTTACCGAAAATTTGCCTTTGTACTCCGGAAAAAGTTCGCCTTTCGGGTAATTTCCTAACGGACAAACTACAGAAACGGCATAATTGTTTTGCTGTAATTTGAGAGCCAATTGCTCAATCCTATTGGCGGCAGCACCCTTTTCAGGCGGATAATAATTGGATATAATGAGAATCTCTTCCATTACTTTTGTAAGAGGATTTCAATAATACGTTCGGAAGCTTTTCCGTCCCAAAGCTCCGGAATTCCTGCCGGTTTTGGGCCAATCTTTAAAAATTCGCCGAATATTTTTTCTAAGTTTACTATCGAGGTGCCGACCAAAGTGTTGGTTCCGATGCTCTGCGTTTCAGGTCTTTCAGTATTGTTGCGCATGGTAAAACACGGAATACCTAAAACGGTAGTTTCTTCCGATATACCACCGGAATCTGTAATTACGGCAAAACTGTTTTTAATCAAAAACATAAAGTTTAAATAGCCTTGCGGCTCCACCATCAGTATGTTTTTCAATCCGAGTGACATATCGCCTAAAATAGCTTTGGTGCGTGGATGTACAGGGAAAATGATTTTCTTCTCACCGGCTAAAGCATCTATGCCTTGTAACAAGACCAGTAATGATTGTGCTTCATCCACATTGGCAGGGCGATGTAAAGTTAAAACAATATAATTTCCATTGGCTAATCCGAATTCGTCCCAAAAAACCGGAGCCGAAATTCGGTTTAAGTTTTGGGTTAAAGTATCAATCATCACGTTACCCACAAAGTGAATGTTGTTAGGATTAGCGCCGTATTTCAATAAGTTTTCAGAAGCGGTTGTCGAAGTGGTGAAAAAGTAATCAGTTATACTGTCGGTTACAATTCGGTTAATTTCCTCCGGCATGGTCATATCGCCCGAACGAATTCCGGCTTCTACATGAGTCACTTTAATATGGCTTTTTTTGGCTACGATAGCGCAAGCCATAGTCGAATTCACATCGCCCACTACCAACACTAAATCGCAAGGATGTTGTTGTAATTCCTTTTCAAAAGCCACCATAATAGCACCGGTTTGCTCGGCTTGCGTGCCGCTTTTGACTTCTAAATTGGCATTCGGATGCGGAATGTTTAATTCTTCAAAAAAAGTATCGCTGAGGTTTTTATCGTAGTGTTGACCGGTATGTACTAAACGGTAAGCAATGTCAATGCCTTCGCTTTGCTTTTTTTCAATAGCTTTAATGATAGGAGCTATCTTGATAAAATTCGGTCGAGCACCGGCAACGATTGTTATTTTCATAGTAAGTTTGTCAAATGTGAAACAATTAATTGAGGTTTTCCGGACTTTGTTGGCATAATTTTTTCCACCTCTTCAAATTTTATTTCAAATGGTTCATTCAAGCTTTTCAGAATTTGAACTTTGATGCTTTCCAGAATAGCATTATTGAACCCTTTGTCTTTAATGAACTGAATTTCAATTCCGGATATATTTTTTTGAATTACACAAAACTGCTTTATTTCCGGAATATGTTCAAAAATACCGGTAAAAGAATGTACTACTAAAAAATTCCCGGAAGGTGTTTTTACAATATCGGTATCTCGACCAATAATTTTTTGAATTACAGGCAGTTGTAATTCTCTGTTGTCCGGGTAATTATTCTTAGCCATTTTTATGGCAAGGTCTCCTATTTTATAGCGAATTAAAGGCATTGCATAGCCATTCAAATTTGTAACAATAACATTCCCAATTTTCCCGTCTTCAACTTCATTCCCATCGTCGTCCACTATTTCTACAAAAACATTTGTGGCCATCAGATACATATAATCCAAATCTTTTTGAGCGCCAATCATAAACCCTTCTCCTGAACCATATGTTTCATAAGTTTTGCATCCAAAAGCGTCTTGTATGGTTTTTTTATAGTAATCAAAAAGTTTATCGCCCCAAGAAATAGCCGATTTAAATTTAATTTTTATGTTGTTTTCCAAAGCAATTTTGGCAATCACATAAATGGATGAAGCATACCCGGCCAAAACATAATCGTCATCATTTATTCCTTTCAGCATACGCTTGATGTCAATTTCGTTGTGAGAGAAAGCCTGAACATATTTTGTTCTAAAAAAGAAATCTTTATATTTCTTCAATCCAAGTCTTTTCGGGTTAATTCCGGTTTGAATCAATTTATCACCAAGTTCGTAATTTGCCCATTTCCACCACAATAATTGTGTAGCTCTGTTAATGGTTTGTTCTTTTTTATTCCAGTAAATAATAGTTTGTTCTCCGGTTGAACCACTACTTCCGTTTTTTAAAAGATTTTTTTTAGGTTGTGTTAAAAGGGCTTCCGTATTTTCTTTTAAAACAGGCTTTGTTAGGATTGGAAATTTTTTTAAGCTTTCTACAGGGTTACCATCAATGTTGATGTTTAAATTTTTATAATAATCGGAATGAGCTACAGCATGCTTTAATAATAACGAAAGTTTTTGTTGTTGTAATGCTTCTATTTCAGTTTCAGACAATCGGGTAGAATCATCCAGTTTTTTGAGTTCTTTTGTCAAAGGAATACCAAAAATACACTCACTTATCGGGAGAATAATCCTTCTTAAAATTGTATTATAAACTTCCATTTTAACTTTTCTGAATGATTTTAGAAAACAATCAAATCTATTTTTTTCAAAAATAAGAAAACCAAACCCGAATTACTTCAAACCGCCATTTTTTTTAAAAGATTATCTTTTAACTCCAATCAAAACAAACTACTTTTGCGCTACAACTACAAACAACACACACCATGACCATTTTACTTTTGGGTTCCGGAGGAAGGGAACATGCTTTGGCCTATAAATTATTACAAAGTCCAACTTGCCAAACACTTTTTGTGGCGCCCGGAAATGCCGGTACTGCTGCTATTGCGACAAATGTTGCTGTTAGTCCAACCGATTTTGAAGCCCTTAAAGTATTAGTCCTTAGAGAAAACATTGACATGGTAGTGGTTGGCCCCGAAGATCCTTTGGTACAAGGGATTTACGATTTTTTCAAAAATGATTCTCAAATCAGCCGAGTTCCGGTAATTGGGCCTTCCAAATTAGGCGCTCAACTCGAAGGCAGTAAAGAATTTGCCAAAGAGTTTTTAGTAAAACACCAAATACCTACTGCAGCGTATGCCAGTTTTACTGCTGAAACTGTTGAACAAGGATGTCAATTTTTAACCACTTTGCAACCGCCTTACGTATTAAAAGCCGACGGTTTGGCTGCAGGGAAAGGCGTTTTAATTTTACAAGATTTACAAGAAGCTCAAACCGAATTGCGCAATATGTTAGTTAACGCCAAGTTTGGAGCCGCGAGTTCCAAAGTGGTTATCGAAGAATTTTTAGACGGTATTGAGTTGAGTTGTTTTGTGTTAACCGATGGTAAAAACTATAAATTACTGCCAACCGCCAAAGATTACAAACGAATTGGAGAAGGCGACACCGGATTGAATACCGGAGGAATGGGTGCTGTTTCACCGGTACCTTTTGCGGATGAAGTGTTGATGGAAAAAATAGAAACCCGAATCGTAAAACCAACGGTAGCCGGTTTGCAAAAAGACGGTATCGAATACAAAGGATTTGTGTTTATCGGGTTGATTATTGTGAAAGGCGAACCAATGGTGATTGAGTACAACGTAAGAATGGGTGATCCGGAAACTGAAGTAGTAATGCCGAGAGTACAATCGGATTTGGTGGCTTTGTTTCAAGCGGTTGCCGATCAAAAGCTGGACGAAGTTACTTTGGCTATCGATCCGCGAAGTGCTACCACTGTAATGGTAGTTTCGGGCGGTTATCCTGAAGATTACGACAAAGGATTTGCCATTTCAGGGATAGAAAACATTACAGATTCAATAGTGTTTCATGCCGGAACTAAATTAGAAAACGCTCAAGTAGTAACTGCCGGCGGAAGGGTTTTGGCCGTGACTTCATTTGGCGATACTTTCCAAGAGGCCATAAAAAAATCTTACCAAAATATAAACAAGTTATATTTTGATAAGATGTATTTCAGGAAAGATATCGGCTTTGACTTAGCTTAAGAAAGAGTGAGCCGTTGTATCTTGGTTTTCTTCGTTGTTGTCTTGGTGCTTTTTCAATTCTTTACACCAATACACGATATACTTACAACAAACAATGATTAATGCCCAACTTACGATGTTTGCTAACCACCAATTGCTCAATTCCAATTCGCGTAACCAATCTAAAGGTTTAAAGAAAAAGTCTACGAATAAAGTCTGAATAGCTTCGAAAAATGCTTTCATTGTATAAAATGTTATATTTACAGCACAAATGTATAAAATATCCTCATGATAACAAGCATTTTTAAAAAATCAAGTATAGTTAATTATACCTTGGTATTTCTTTTGCTTTTAGCTTCATTTTTTGTGTACCAAAACAGTTTGTTGCGTCAGTCAAATAATGTTGTTGGAAATTCAGCTAATGCCTTATTAATCATTCTTTTATTAGTTAGTTTTTTCTTGGTGAATTTCATAGTTAAGAAAAACGGGCTGACTAAAAACAGCAGTTACGCTATATTGTTTTTCTTGCTTTATCTGTTGCTTTTTCCTTCTGTTTTCAGCAATTCAAACATACTTTTCGCCAATTTCTTCCTGCTTTTAGCCATGCGGAGATTGATTTCTTTGCAAACTTTAAAGGCACCAAAGGAGAAAATATTTGATGCTTGTATGTGGATTTTTATTGCTTCACTGTTCCATTTTTGGTGTATTCTTTTTGTTCTTTTAGTTTACATTTCAATCATTTTTCACGTTTCACGGGATTACAGAAATTGGTTGCTTCCCTTTGTGGCTTTTGTGGCTACAGCGGTGGTGTTTTTGTTTTCGGCATTGTTAATTGATGAGACATGGATTGATCACGTTATGGTTCAAGCGCAAATGGATTTTGAGTTGGATTATTTCACCAATAATTATCAAAATGCCGCCTTGTCTTTTTATGTAGTTGCGGCTTTGTACTTCTTGTTCTCTATGATTTTTACTTTAACGAACAGGCCGCTAATCTTACAAGCTTCTTATAAGAAAATGGTTTTCGGATTTCTGATTGGGAGTGTTGTTTTTATCCTTTCTCCTGAAAAAAATAACGCGATGTTATTGTTTACGTTTTTCCCCTTAGCAGTCATGACCACCAACAATATCGAATATTCCCAAAGTAAAATGTATCAGGAAATCGTTTTACTGTTATTAGTGGTTGGAAGTTTTATGGCCTTTTTTGCGCAACTATAATTTACTGCCATATGCCAAATCTCCCGCATCTCCTAATCCGGGAATAATGTAGTTTTTCTCATTCAATCGGTCATCTAAAGCGGCAACCCACAAATGGCAATTGTTTGGTAAATTTTCTTCCAAGTAGGCAATTCCTTCCGGTGCAGCAATCACTACAGCAATATGAATTTCTTTTGGTTTTTGTTCCAAATGCAATTTGTGCAAAACCGCCACTATAGATTGTCCGGTGGCCAACATCGGATCAATTAAAATGAGATTTTTATTTTCAAAAGAAGGCGCGGCTTGGTATTCTACTAAAATTTCAAACTTATCATCGTTGTCATAATGATGGCGATAAGCAGAAACAAATCCGTTTTCCGCATTGTCAAAAATGGTCATAAAACCGGTATGCAAAGCCAGTCCGGCACGAAGAATGGAACATAAAACCACATGATCGGCAATAGTTGTTGTGTGTTTGATGCCAAGCGGCGTCTGAACATCGATGTTTTTATATTCGAGTGTTTTACTCAATTCATAAGCCATAATTTCTCCTATACGTTCGATGTTTTTTCGAAATCGCATACTGTCTTTTTGAATAGTAACATCACGAATTTGGGCCAAAAAATGATTGAGTATACTATTCTGCTCTGAAATGTAATGAATGTGCATGGACGACTTTGATTTTTGTATGTTGAGGTAAAAGTATAAAAACTATCTTTGCACTCGAAACCTTTGGGTCTAATAGTATCAAATAAAATTAAAATTGTAACTATGTTTTCAGAATTTGCCTTTCCTATTTTTGAGCAAAGTATTAAAGATTATCATATAATTGATGATGTATACCAACCTACGCTTAATCCTTATACCAAAGGAACAATTGAGTATTTGTTGTATGCCAAAAACTGGGTTGACACTGTTCAATGGCATTATGAAGATATCATTCGTGATCCGAATATAGACCCGGTAGCGGCTTTGGATTTAAAAAGAAAAATCGATGCTTCCAATCAAGTCCGTACCGATATGGTAGAATACATCGACAGTTATTTTTTGCAAAAACACAAAGAGGTTGCGGTAAAACCCAATGCTAAAATCAATACCGAAAGTCCGGCTTGGGCTATCGATCGATTGTCGATTTTGGCCTTGAAAATTTACCACATGAATGAAGAAGCCAACCGTGCCGAAGCAACCGCAGAACACAGAGCCAAATGCCAAGAAAAATTAAATGTGTTGTTAGATCAAAAAAGCGACATGTTTATTTCCATCAACGATTTGCTGACCGACATTGAAAATGGAGACAAATTCATGAAAGTTTACAAGCAAATGAAAATGTACAACGACGACGATTTGAATCCGGTATTGTACCAAAATAAAAAGTAAATCCAGACAAACTTTTGTCCCATCTAATTACACATATAGCCGTTATCCGATTGTCTGCCATGGGCGATGTCGCGATGACGGTTCCTGTTTTACGCGCTTTTGTACAGCAGCATCAAGGAATTAAAATAACGGTAGTTTCCCGACCGTTTTTCCAACCTTTTTTTGCCGGTATTCCCAACGTGGATTTCTTTGCCGTTGATCTTAATGGCAAACACAAAGGCATTTTGGGTTTATTTCGATTGTATTCGGATTTAAAAAGACTTAAGCTTGATGCTGTGGCCGATTTGCATAATGTTTTACGCTCTATTGTCATCCGAAACCTTTTTGTTTTAAGCGGAAAAAAAGTAGCACATACGGATAAAGGCAGAGCCGATAAAAAAGCGCTAACCCGAGTCGAAAATAAAATTTTCCAACCGGTAAAATCGATGGTGGAACGACATGTGGAAACGTTTCATTCCCTTGGTTTTTTTGTGGATTTATCCAACCCGATTTTTCCTGAGAAAGCAAGGTTGTCCGGCGAAGTTTTAAAATTGTCCGGTGAAAAAGAAAATGATAAATGGATTGGCATAGCGCCATTTGCCCAATATCAAAGCAAGGTATATCCGCTCGATTTGATGCAACAAGTGATTGATAATTTGGCTAAAAATACTTCCCATAAAATCTTCCTTTTTGGTGGTGGTAAAAAGGAAACAGCACAGCTCAACACCTTAGCAGCCAACAAAGTAAATGTAATTGTAGTAGCCGGAAAATTAAAACTACCTGAAGAACTTCAGCTGATTTCCAATTGCAATGTGATGCTTTCTATGGATTCCGGCAATGCCCATATTGCGGCCATGCTCGGTATAAAAGTCGTCACACTCTGGGGTGCCACGCATCCGTTTGCCGGTTTCAAACCGTTCCAACAACCCATAGAAAATTGTTTGACAGCCGACCGAGAAAAATACCCGCTTTTACCCACTTCAGTCTATGGCAACAAAAATGTTCCGGGTTACGAAGACGCCATGAGAACCATTTCGGTTGAGGCCGTTGTAGCCAAAATAAATTCCAATCTTGCCTAAACAAAATTGGAATTTAAAAGGTAGTATTGTGTGAGTGTTTACAAACTACACATCATCAAAATCCACGTAAATTTCAGTAGTAGTCGGATGGGCTTGGCAAGTTAAAACCAATCCTTCGGCGACTTCACTATCGGTTAAAATCGAATTCTTTTTCATGACTGCTGCGCCATTTGTAATGCGTGCTAAACAAGAACTGCAGATGCCGCCCTGACAAGAGTATGGCGCATCGATGCCTTGTTTTAAAGCGGCTTCTAATAAAGTTTGCTTCTGCGACATCTCGAAAGTGGTTTCTTCATCATCCACTAAAACGGTGATTTTAGTATGGCCTTCTTGAGAAGTGGCGACAGTATTATCAGGAGATGTTGAGGTAGTGAACAACTCAAACTTGATGTTTTTCTCGGCTACATTGTGTTCTTTTAGAACGGTGGAAACCAAATTAATCATCTCTTCCGGACCGCACAAATAGAATTTGTCGAACTCTTTTTCTTTGTGTTTGTTGAGAAGCACAAAGTTAACAGTCGACTTGTCGATTCGCCCAAAAAGTTCGTTGTCAACTTTAGCTTGGCTGTAAACAAAGTGCACAAAAAAGCGGCCGACATATTTCAGCTGTAAGTCATGTAGTTCATCATGGAAGATGGTTTCTTCTGCGGTTTTATTGCCGTAAACCAACACAAATGAGCTGTTGGGTTCGCTTTCTAAAACCGATTTCAAGATCGACATTATTGGAGTAATGCCGCTACCGGCCGCAAAAGCCGCGTAGTTTTTTTGATTAGAAAAATTCGGCTCAAAGGTAAATCTTCCTTCGGGTTGGCTCACCTCTAAAAGATCTCCGACCTTCAAATGGTCATTGGCAAATTTCGAAAAGTGACCGTTTTTAACCGATTTAATCGAGATACGCAGTTCACCACTATTGGGCGATGAACAAACCGAATAAGCGCGACGCACTTCCTGACCGTCAAGCGTTAATTTTAAATTCACGTATTGCCCGGCGGTAAATTGGTAAACCGATTGTAATTCGGCAGGAATAGTAAAAGCTACGGAAATTGCACTTGGCGTTTCGCGCTTTACTTCTTTGATATGTAATTTATAGAAAGTTGACATGCGTTTTTATTTT
Source organism: Flavobacterium sp. (assembly GCF_044373165.1). Taxonomy (GTDB): domain Bacteria; phylum Bacteroidota; class Bacteroidia; order Flavobacteriales; family Flavobacteriaceae; genus Flavobacterium. The sequence goes on along the minus strand of NZ_JBILQL010000020.1, from coordinate 5,220 downwards.
TTGCAAAGGTAGCGAACGTAACACTTTTGAGAAAAAAATAATTTATACCAAAGATTTCTATGTATATAAATAACTTATGTATATTTGTGGATCTAAATTCAGTAGAATGAAAAATTCACAGTTGTATAAAGGCAGTTTAACTACCATAGTCATGAAGCTTTTAGAAGAAAACGGCAGAATGTATGGCTATGAAATTACCCAAAAAGTAAAAGAAATTACTCAAGGCGAATTGAAAATTACCGAAGGCGCGCTCTATCCGGCTTTGCACAAGTTGGAAGCTGATGGCGTGCTTGAAGTTGAAGTTGAAAACGTAGACAATCGCTTGCGCAAATACTATAAACTTACTGAAAAAGGAACGGCGGAAACCGTCAACCGATTGGCGGAGTTGGAAGATTTTATCCGAAACATGCAAGCTTTGGTTCAACCTAAAATTACCAATTAACCATGACGTTGAGTAAGGAAAACATAGCCGTTATCGATAAAATACTCCTTAAAAAGTACGGGTTGATTTACCGAGACATCCGTATGGAAATTTTAGATCATTTAGCGTCTGAACTTGAAATTTCGGAAGGTACTTTTGACGAGAAGATTTCCGAATTCATGGCATCTAAAAAAGATTTTATTCATAAAACCAACCAATTGTTAACCCAACAGCATTCCAAAAACGGGCTACAACAAGTGGCCAAAACCGTATTTTCTTTGCCATTCGTTTTGCTTTATGCAATAGCCACATTTGCCTTTTATTATGGGGTTTCTTTTTATGGAAAGGATTGGTTTTTAACCTATTTCGACATTTTACCGATTGTAATCCCAGCACCACTATCCTTGATAGAATTGTATACTTTATTTACTTCCAAAAGAAGGTTGTATACTTTTTCGTTGGTAGGAAGCTTCAATATGATTTTTATGATTTATTTGTTTTTAGTAATCCATTTGGTTCGAAAAGCAGATGCTATTTATGCTGTTGCCGTTTTTTCGTTCTTTATGACTTTATCACTGGCTTATTATTATTCCTATTGGATTGCTGTAAAACAACATACTAAAAAGCTAATTTGATTTATGAATCCTAAAAAACTCACCGCCGAACAAATCGAAAAGCTCTATGCTTTTACGCGCCAACATTATGTAGAATACTACGATTTGCAAACCGAGTTGGTCGATCACTTAGCCAACGCCATCGAAACACAATGGCAACACCATCCGACGCTTTCATTTGAAGAAGCTTTAAAAGTCGAATTCAAAAAGTTCGGGGTTTTCGGGTTTATGGAGGTGGTAGAAAAACGCCAAGTTGCGCTGAATAAAAAGTACAATAAATTGGTTTGGAAAGAACTGAAAACGTTCTTCGGATTACCCAAAATCATAGGAACATTAGCGGTGACAGGAATTGTTTTCTACCTGTTGAAATATTTCCAGCAAAACGTTTTAATAGTACAATTGGCCTTTATGGCTTTGGTGGTTTTATTTTTTATAGGGATTTTTATCCTTTCGAGTAAGAACAAAAAAAACCATCAAAAAACCGGCAAGAAATGGTTGCTCAAAGAAATCATCTTTGGTTATGGTTCCTTTTCGGGTTTGATGTATTTACCCATTCAAACAGCCCTTCATATCAAAGGCGATAATTACAGCGATTGGACCTTGTTACTGTTCAGCTTTCTCTTGATTTTTATGGCCTTGTGTGAATATATTATTTTGGTATTAATCCCGTCAAAAGCCGAAACTTTTTTAAAAGAAACTTATCCCGAATACGAATTTGCTAACTAATTTGTAACTTTTTTCTATCTTTAGAAACTAACTCAAAAAACCTTAAACCAAGCAATATGTTCAAACATTTTATCAGGCTGGAGTGGAAATCTTTTGCCCGTTCGGCTTCTTTTGGGACCAATCTCGCGCTGAAAATCATCATGGGATTGGGAGCGTTGTATTTTATGGCTTGCTTTGCCATCTTGGGAACGGCTGTCTTTTTCATATTGGAAGACAATAAAATGGAGCCGCTGGCAGCCATCAATAAATTCATGATTTATTATGTGTTGTTTGATTTGATTATTCGTTATTTTCTTCAGAAAATGCCGGTAACCAATATCAAACCGCAGTTGGTTTTACCTATCAAACGAAGCACTATTGTGCATTATACTTTAGGCAAAACAACGCTTTCCTTTTTTAATATTTTACATGCTTTTTTCTTTGTGCCTTTCACTATAGTATTGTTGTACAAAGGCTATGGTTACCAAGCGATTTTGTGGCACTTGGCGATGATGGCTATGATTTATACCAACAACTTTTTGAACATTTTGGTCAATAGTAAAAACACTGTTTTTTATATTGTTCTTTCCCTTTTAGCAGTTTTGGGAGCTTCTCAGTATTACAATGTTTTTGATGTTACCGAATACACCCAAGGGTTTTTCCAAAACATGTATGCTACCAATTATTGGTTTTTAATTGCAATCATTTTGGTAATAGGAACTTATTACAGTGCCTATAATTATTTTAAAAACCGTTTGAATTTAGACGATGGCTTAGCCAAAAAAAGCGAAGTTGCCCAAACCGAAAATTTCACTTGGTTGGACCAGTTTGGTACTTTGGGAACTTTCCTAAAAAACGACATTCGATTGCTCAAACGCAACAAGCGTTCGAGAACTACCTTAATCATGAGTTTTATCTTTATTTTCTACGGCTTGCTGTTTTTCACCCAATCGATAGAAGCTTACGACAATCCGTGGATGAAGGTTTTTGCAGGGATATTTGTTTCCGGAGGATTTTTATTCACCTTCGGGCAGTTTGTGCCGAGTTGGGATAGTGCTTACTACCAATTGATGATGAGTCAAAACATCCAATACCGCGAATACATCAGTTCCAAATGGTGGTTAATGGTTATTGGTACAGTGATTTCAACCTTGATTGCCTCATTCTATTTGTATTTCGGCTTGCACACTTACCTAATAATTGTGGCCGGCGCCATTTTTAATATCGGCGTGAATTCGCATTTGGTCATGTTAGGTGGCGCTTTTGTAAAAACACCAATCGATTTAACCACTTCCAAACAAGCCTTTGGCGATAAGCAGGCATTCAATATGAAAACCATGCTCATTTCATTGCCTAAAATGTTAATTCCTATGGGATTGTACACCTTGGGATACTATTTGATTTCGCCCAACGCAGGGCTGATTTTAGTGGCTGCGGCCGGCGTTTTGGGTTTTGCGTTCCGAAACTACGTGTTCGACAAAATCGAAAAGATTTACAAATCAGAAAAATACGCTACAATAGCAGCTTACAAACAAAAAAACTAATTACTATTCACTAATTACTAATTACTAATTACTAATTACTTCCAAGATGATACAAGTTACCAATCTTTCAAAAACATATACCAACGGTGTTCGCGTGTTAAATATTGAACAATTAGAAATTCCCAAAGGGCAAAGTTTTGGCTTAGTGGGCAATAACGGAGCGGGGAAAACCACTTTTTTCAGTTTGTTACTCGACTTAATCCAACCGAGTTCCGGTAAAATTGTAACCAATGGCGTTCAGGTGAATACCAGTGAAGCCTGGAAACCATTTACGGCTGCTTTTATAGATGAAAGTTTTTTAATTGGCTATTTAACCGCTGAAGAATATTTTTATTTCATCGGTGATTTGCGCGGTCAAAATAAAGCCGATGTCGATGCGTTGTTGGCCAAACACGAAGAGTTTTTTAATGGTGAAATTCTGAACAGCAAAAAATACCTCAGGGATTTGTCTAAAGGGAATATGAAAAAAGTTGGGATTATCGCGGCTTTAATCGGTAATCCTGAAGTGGTTATTTTAGACGAACCGTTTGCGAATTTAGATCCAACTACTGTCAATCGTTTAAAAAAAATCATCAAAGAACTAGCCGATGATCCTAACAGAACCGTTTTGGTTTCGAGCCACGATTTAGTGCACACTGTTGAGGTTTGTAACCGAATAGTAGCCTTGCATTTAGGCGAAGTGGTAAAAGACATTCAAACCTCGCCTGAGACCTTGAAAGAATTAGAAGCGTTTTTTGCAGTATAATTTTTTGCCATATCAAAAAGAAACGTATTTTTACCAGTTAGTTATACGATTTATAACAATTTGACGTTATAATAAAAATACGTTTCGCTTTGAAAACCAATACTATTAAATACTTTCTATATACTGGGTTGTTTCTTTTTTTGATAGCTTGTTCTACCAAAAAAAACACTTTCCTTTCCCGTAATTCTCATGCTTTAAGTACCGAATACAATATTTTGTACAACGGCCAAATAGCATTGGACAAAGGGATTGAAGATGTAAAATTGCAAAACAAAGACAACTTTTGGGAATTGCTTCCTATCGAAAGAATGCAAATTACCGAAGACAAAATGTTGCCGGGCGATAACCGAAACGCCAACTTTCAGAGAGCGGAAGAAAAAGCTACCAAAGCCATTCAAAAACATTCCATGTACATCCAAGGTTCTGAAAAAAACCCGCAAATGGATGAAGCCCATTTGTTGTTAGGAAAATCCAGATACTATGAACAACGTTTTGTTCCTGCATTAGAAGCTTTCAACTATGTGCTCTACAAATACCCGAAAAGCGATAAAATTTACGAAGTAAAAATTTGGAGAGAAAAAACCAATATGCGTCTGGAAAACGACGCAATAGCCGTCAACAACCTTACCAAATTACTCAAAGAAATTAAGTTCAAAGACCAAATTTTTGCCGATGCCAATGCGGCTTTGGCTCAGGCCTTCCTAAATTTGGAGCAAAAAGACAGCGCAGTAGCCAAAATCAAATTGGCCACCGAGTTCACCAAATCCAACGAAGAAAAAGCTCGCTATCGTTTTATTCTCGGACAATTGTACGAAAGCTTAGGGTACAAAGACAGTGCTTTTGCCAAATACCAAGAAGTAATTGAAATGAACCGCAAAGCGTCACGCCAATATGTGATTCAGGCACATGCCAAACAAGCCGGTCAGTTTGATTATAAGAAAGGCGATACAATTGCTTTTTTGAAAAAATTCAACGATTTAATCGAAGACCGAGAAAATCGCCCATATTTGGATGTTTTACACCATCAAGTAGCCTTGTTTTACGACAAGAACAAGAATATTCCGCAAGCGAAAAAGCACTACAATATTTCGCTGAAGAAGAAATCCGAAGACGCTTATTTGGCAGCTTCCAATTACAGAAACTTAGCCGATATTTATTTTAATGCAGCCAAATACGCCACTGCCGGAAAGT
>NZ_JBILQL010000019.1:0-34168 GCF_044373165.1 Flavobacterium sp. | reverse complement strand
TCTTTTTACGATGGTTTAGAGAACTTGAAAGAAGTTCAAATGAATACTAGTAGTATGTCGTTTAAATCCATCAACACTCGTGGTTTTGCCACAGTAGCCAATACGCGTTTCATGCAGTTGGTTGACGGTATGGACAACTCTTCACCATTATTAAACTTTGTATTGGGAAACCTTATCGGTGTTTCTGATATAGATGTAGCCAGTGTAGAGCTTTTGCCGGGTGCTTCTTCTGCATTATACGGCGCCAATGCTTTTAACGGTATCTTGTTTATGAACAGTAAAAATCCTTTCAAATACCAAGGGATTTCTGCTTACGCAAAATACGGACAAACCAATCAAAGAGCTGCAGGAGCTAATGAGTATTACGATTACGGAGTAAGAGCTGCTCACAAATTCAATGATTATTTTGCAGCCAAAGCCAATTTTACCTATATGAATGGTACTGATTGGTGGGCCACTGATTACACCGACAAAACTGTGGAAGGCAGAGACAGAAGCCACCACAATTATAACGGTATGAACGTTTACGGTGACGAAGCTTCTACCAATATTAGGAGTGTAGCTAACGGATTATTAAATGCAGGAGTAATCAATCCGGCTCAGTATTCAGTGTTTAATTCCATTTTACCTAACGAAAATGTATCCAGAACAGGATACAATGAGGTTGATTTGACGGATAATAAGGTAAGAAATGCTAAAATCGACTTCTCCCTACACGCCAGACCTTTTGGTAATGAAAAGTTAGAAATCATTTGGCAAAGTAAGTTCGGTTTCGGGAACTCGGTTTACCAAGGAGCCAATCGTTATTATTTAAATGGATTTTCTATGCAACAGCATAAATTAGAGTTAACCGGTAAAAACTTTTTTGTAAGAGGTTATTTCACTACTGAAGACGGAGGTAATTCTTATGACATGCTTTTCACTGGTCTTAATATTAATAGAGCAGCCAAAGCCGACAACGTATGGTTTGGAGAATATGCTAATGCTTTTGTGCAATCTACCTTAGCAGGCTCAACTCCTACGCAAGCTCATGCTATCGCCAGAAATTATGCAGATAATAACATAATTCCTGCCGGTTTACCTTTAAACCCTTCTTCAGGATTGCCAAGGTTCCAACCCGGAACTCCGGAATTCCAAAACGCATTCAATCAGGTAACTGCCGATTCTAACGTATTGACCGGTTCTAAGTTGGTGGATAACTCTAAAATCTACCACTCAGATGCGAACTACAACTTCAGAGATATTGTTAAGTTTGCTGAGATCCAAGTAGGAGGTTCATACCGTCGATATGATTTGAATTCTTTCGGAAGAATTTACACTGATACTCCGCAATTCGGCGGAATCAAATATGATGAATACGGAGTTTACACTCAAGTTCAGAAAAAAATGATGGAAGATCGTTTAAAATTTACCGGATCAGTTCGTTATGACAAAGCCGATAATTTTGATGGCAATTACTCACCAAGAGTTTCCTTTGTATACAGTGCAGGTGAAGCTAAAAATCACATCTTCAGAGGGTCATTCCAAACCGGTTTCCGTAACCCGACAACCCAAGACCAATACATCGGTTTCAACGTTGGAAATGCTATTTTATTAGGTTCGGCTCCGGATAACTTGACACGTTACGAAGAAACTTTACCGGTAACTTCACCACTTGGACAGTCTTTAGTTGGAACCAGCACTACTATTAATGGTAATAACGCTTATTTCAATTCATACACCGCACAATCAGTTCAAGCATTTGCAGCATTAGCGCCAACTAACCCATTAGCAGCAGCTGCTTTGTTAGTAAGAACTGATGTAGATTTGGTAAAACCAGAAACTGTTAAAGCTTTTGAACTAGGTTATAGAGGAGAATTGAAAGGTTTTAATATTGATATTAATGGGTACTATAACATCTACAATGATTTTATCGGTAACTTAACAGTTGTTGCTCCTTTATACGGAACGGCTCAAGATGCTCCCGATTTAACTCAAGGTCCTGCTAATGCCGGTGTACAATCAGTTGATGCATTGTCTACAGGAAACAGCAGAGCATTCCAATTGTATACCAATACAGATATCGAAATCAAATCGTTAGGTTTTGGTATCGGATTGGCTAAAAAATTACCAAGAAATTTCGAAGTATCAGCCAATTATAACTATGCTGAGTTCGATTTTGATCAAGCCAAAGACCCAAGTTTTGAAGCAGGTTTCAACACCCCTAAACACCGTGTAAAAGCTAGTATCAGCAATGACAATTTATTCAAAAACTTCGGATTCAACATCAGTGGAAGATGGAATGATGAGTACCTGTGGGAATCAACTTTCGCCGATGGAATGGTTGATGCTGCTACCGTTATCGACGCTCAAATCAGTTATTTGGTACCAAGTATCAAATCTACTTTCAAAATCGGAGCAACTAATATTGGCGGACAAGAATACAGACAGCTTCTAGGGCCTGGACTAATCGGTCAGCAATACTTCTTGTCATTTACTGTTAATCCATAATTATCAATCAGATTTAAATTATAATACTATGATAAAAAATTTCAAATGGTTACTATTGGTTTCTTTAACCTTTGTAGCATGTAATAGTGATGATGAGCCTTTTGTAGATCCTAATTCAACAGACGGAACACCATTAACCGCAGGAACAGCCGATTTTTCGAAGTATGTTGCTTTAGGAAACTCTCTTACGGCCGGTTTTTCAGATAACGCCCTTTTTATCGCAGGACAACAAGGGTCATATCCCAATATCTTGGCAAGTCAATTTTCATTAGTTGGCGGAGGGGAGTTCAAAATTCCTTTAATGGCCGATAATACAGGAGGTTTATTGTTTGGTGGAAATCCAATTGCAGGTACCAGATTGTATTTCAACGGTAGCGCGCCTGCATCTGTTCCGGGTGTACCAACAACTGAAGTTACTAATGTGTTATCAGGACCATTCAATAATATGGGTGTGCCGGGTGCTAAAAGTTTCCATTTGTTGTCTAATACCTACGGAAGTCCGGCAGGAATCGGAACTTTTGCCAATCCTTATTTTGTTCGTTTTGCTTCATCAACTTCTGCTTCAATGTTAGGAGATGCTGTAGCACAAAATCCAACTTTCTTCTCACTTTGGATCGGAAACAATGATGTGTTGTCTTACGCCACATCAGGTGGTACAGGAGTAAACCAAACCGGAAATGCAAACCCTGCTACCTATGGAGGTAACGACATTACAGATCCAACCTTATTTGCCGGAGTTTACAATACTTTAGTAGATCAATTGACCGCTAACGGCGCCAAAGGGGTTGTAGCCAATATTCCTTATGTTACTACTATTCCTTATTTTACAACTGTGCCTCACAATCCGATTCCTTTAAATGCTACAGCAGCAGCCCAGTTAAACTCTGGATATACTGCTTACAATAACGGTTTGTTGTTTGCTCAGTCTAACGGATTATTAACCGCTGCAGAAGTGGCCAGAAGAACCATTTCTTTCTCTGCCTCTAACACTAATGCTGTTGTTATTGTAGATAGTTATTTGACCAATCTTAACGGATTCGGAATACCATCCTTGCGTCAAGCTACCAATGAAGATTTAATCGTATTACCTGCCAGAACATTTATCGGAACTACAGTGGGCGGAAACCCTGCTCAAATTAATGGTGTTTCGGTTCCTTTGGCCGATAGCTGGGTGCTTTCTAAAGAAGAAGTTCAAGAAGTAAGAGTGGCAACAGACGCTTACAATGCTGCTATTGAATCTATAGCTGATGCTAAAGGTTTGGCTTTCGTCAATGCAAATGTTTTACAAACACAAATCGCAACGGGCGGAATTTCAGCTAATAATGTAACAGTTACTTCCGCTTATGTAACCGGAGGTGGTTTTTCTTTAGATGGCGTTCACCCAAGTCCGAGAGGATATGCTTTAATTGCCAACAAATTTTTGGAAGCAATTAACGAAACTTACGGTTCAAATTTCAGAGGAGTTAACATAGGATTGTACAGAATTTTATATCCGCTTGACCCGGCTAATTTCTAACCTAACCAAATTTTAAATAAACAAAAACCACTTGCTCAGTCAGGTGGTTTTTGCTTTATAAGCAGTATTGTTTGCTTTTTGAAATAAGATTATCAAAAAATAAAGAAAAAAACTCTCGGTAAAGATTGATTTTTTAAAATAGAAAATTTACCTTTGCGCACTGAAAAAAGAGGTATTTTTTTCAAACCTAAATAGCTATTTAATAAATACATAAACAATGTCTAAAGCAATAGGAAAAGTTTCGCAAATCATCGGTCCCGTAGTTGACGTAGTATTTGATACTAAAGATGTTGAGTTGCCAAAAATTTACGACTCATTAGAAATCATTAACAAAAATGGTTCAAAATTAATTCTTGAAGTTCAATCTCACATTGGTGAAAATACCGTACGTACCATTTCGATGGACTCTACCGACGGTTTGAGCAGAGGTACTGATGTTCACGCTACCGGAGCGCCTATCCAAATGCCAATCGGAGCCGATATCTACGGAAGATTATTTAATGTAGTAGGAGATGCTATCGATGGTTTAGGAGATTTACCTAAAGAAGGTGCTAACGGGATGCCAATCCACAAACAAGCGCCTAAATTCGAAGATTTATCTACTTCAACAGAAGTATTATTTACCGGAATCAAAGTAATCGATTTGATCGAGCCTTACGCTAAAGGAGGTAAAATTGGTTTGTTCGGTGGTGCCGGAGTAGGTAAAACCGTATTGATCCAGGAATTGATTAACAATATCGCCAAAGGTCACGGTGGTCTTTCTGTATTCGCAGGAGTAGGAGAAAGAACCCGTGAAGGAAACGACTTGCTTCGTGAGATGCTAGAGTCGGGCATTATCAAATACGGAGAAGATTTCATGCACTCAATGGAAAACGGTGGATGGGATTTATCCAAAGTAGACAAACCGGGCATGAGAGAGTCTAAAGCTACTTTCGTATTCGGACAAATGAATGAGCCACCCGGAGCTCGTGCTCGTGTAGCACTTTCAGGATTATCTATCGCGGAATACTTCCGTGACGGAGCAGGTTCAGACCAAGGAAAAGACGTATTGTTCTTCGTAGACAATATCTTCCGTTTTACCCAAGCAGGTTCTGAGGTATCCGCGTTATTAGGTCGTATGCCTTCTGCCGTAGGTTACCAACCAACCTTGGCAACCGAGATGGGTGCGATGCAAGAGCGTATTACTTCCACTAAAAAAGGTTCGATTACTTCAGTACAAGCGGTATACGTACCGGCGGATGACTTAACCGATCCGGCACCGGCTACAACCTTTGCCCACTTAGATGCTACTACGGTATTGTCTCGTAAAATTGCCGAGTTAGGTATCTATCCTGCGGTTGACCCGTTAGATTCTACTTCTCGTATCTTAACACCATTGATCTTAGGAAACGAGCACTACGATTGTGCCCAAAGAGTAAAAGAAATTCTTCAAAAATACAAACAGTTACAAGATATCATCGCCATCCTTGGTATGGAAGAGTTATCAGAAGAAGATAAATTATCTGTTTCTCGTGCACGTCGTGTACAACGTTTCTTGTCACAACCTTTCCACGTTGCAGAGCAATTTACCGGTATCCCGGGCGTATTGGTAGACATCAAAGACACCATCAAAGGATTCAACATGATCATCGACGGTGAACTAGATCACTTACCGGAAGCGGCTTTCAACTTAAAAGGAACCATCGAAGACGTTATCGAGGCCGGACAAAAAATGTTAGCAGAAGCTTAATCAGTTAGCAGTTGGCAGTTGGCAGTATTCAGTTGATGCTAATTACCAATCACTAATTACTAATCACTAGAAAAATGATTTTAGAAATAGTATCACCGGAAGCTACCTTGTTCAAAGGCGAAGTAACCTCGGTTTCCCTACCGGGTGTTAACGGTTCTTTCCAATTGTTGAACAACCACGCGCCTATAGTTTCTATCTTAAAACAAGGCACCGTAAAAATGGCCGCTACTAGTTTTAAGTTCGACAAAGAAGTAGCCGATAAGTTTACCAAAATAAACGATCAAAACTACACTTTGGAAATCAATTCGGGAACTATCGAAATGAAAGACAATAAAGTAATCGTGTTAGCCGACTAATCCGATTCGAAATACTTTTAAAACCCAATCTTGTAAAAGGTTGGGTTTTTTTATGGGGAGCTAATCCGGCTGTCCACTGTATCTTTTTATTTCGTTTTGCAAACAAAATAAAAAGGATGCCGTTCCCATCCGGGCTAAAAACCACTCTCCTTTACTTATATTTGTAGTCATGGAACTGCCAAAATCCCTTCAAGCCAAACTCCAACAGCGCCAAGCCAACAACGCCTTGCGCCAATTGCCTGTAACCAAAGATTTAGTAGATTTTGCCTCAAACGATTACATCGGTTTTGCCCATAGCGAAACGATTTTCAATCAAACCCATCAGTATCTTTTAGACAATAAGATCAAAACCAATGGTGCTACCGGCTCCCGTTTAATCTCCGGCAACCATAATTTGTATCAGGTAACCGAGAACTTTATTGCCGAATTCCACCAAGCGGAAACGGCTTTAATTTTCAACTCGGGCTACGATGCCAATGTCGGTTTTTTCAGTGCCGTACCACAGCGTAACGATATAATTCTTTACGACGAATTGTGCCACGCTTCCATCCGCGACGGCATCCAAATGAGCCAAGCCAAAGCCTATAAATTCCAACATAACGACACCGAAGACTTAGAAAAATTAATCCTTAAATTTAGGCTGTCATCCCGAGCACAGTCGAGGGACCAACCCACAACCGACAACCCACAACCGACAACCCTCTTCATCGTCACCGAATCCGTTTTCTCTATGGACGGCGATTGCCCTAACTTACAAGAACTCGTTGCCTTAGCCGAAAAATACAACGCTTACTTAGTAATCGATGAAGCACACGCACTAGGTGTTTGTGGAGAACAAGGAGAAGGCGTCGTTCAAAGTTTGGCCCTACAAGACAAAGTCTTCGCCCGTATCATGACTTTCGGTAAAGGATTAGGCTGTCACGGTGCTGCGGTTTTAGGCAGTGCCGAACTCAAAAGCTATTTGGTCAACTTCGCCCGCAGTTTTATTTATACTACCGGTTTGTCGCCACACAGTGTCGCTACTATTTTAGTGGCCTATCAACACTTAGAAAATGAAAAGGAAACCATCCAATCGTTAAGAAACAACATCTTGTTTTTCAACCAACTAAAACATCACCTCGGATTAAAACCACTTTTTGTCTACAGCAAATCGGCCATACAATGCGCCATCATCCCCGGAAATGACAAAGTAAAAAGCATCGCAACCCTATTGCAACAAAAGGGCTTTGACGTCAAACCCATCTTATCCCCAACCGTACCTGAAGGACAAGAACGCCTTCGATTTTGCTTGCACAGCTACAATTCTGAAAAAGAAATTACGGCGGTGTTGGAATTGTTAAGCACTTTAGTTTTCGATTAAGCAATGGGAGCTACAAAAGGCACAAAGAAAACAAAGACATACATTTTTTGTGTCTTTTTGAACTCTTTTGCTTCTTTTGTGGTTACCCTTTTCCCAACGATAACCATTCCTTTCCATTGATATTTTTTACCATTAAGAAGTTAAGCACTATCATTAAGTTTGATTAAGCCTTAATGAAAACCTTAATTTTTCTTAACTTCTTAATGTTAAAACTTACCTTCTTAAAATTTAAATTATCATCAAATTGTTGAGTACTTTTGTGTTTGGAACGCAGATGACACAGATTTGACAGATTTTCACAAATTAAGAATGGCAGATTTTTTACATAAAAGGGAAAGCGATGCTATATTGAAAATTTATTATGAGGTATACAATACTTTAGGATATGGTTTTCTTGAAAAAGTATTTCAAAACGCGATGTGTTTAGAGTTGAAAAATCAAGGATATCATGTTGAAATTGAAAAACCCATTAAAGTTTATTTTAAAGAACAACTAGTAGGGGAATATTATGCAGATTTAGTTGTGGAAGATAAAGTAATAGTTGAATTAAAAGCAGCTCAATTAATTATGAATGTTCATGTAGCTCAAACAATCAATTATCTTAAAGCTACTCCAATGGAAGTTGGCTTACTATTAAATTTCGGTGAAGAACCCGAGTTTAAAAGACTAATTTACACTAATGATAAAAAAATTAATTTAAAAAATCAGTGATAATCCGTTCAATCCGTTTTATCCGTGGCTAATAATATGAAACTATTCATCACAGGAATCGGTACCGATGTAGGTAAAACAGTCGCCTCGGCTATAGTAACCCAAGCCTTAGAAGCCGACTATTGGAAACCCGTTCAAGCGGGCGATTTAGCACTTTCTGATACGCATAAAGTCAAATCCCAAATCCTAAATTCCAAATCCCAATTCCATCCGAATGCTTATGCTTTAAACACTCCCGCGAGTCCGCACTTAGCGGCCGAGTTAGACGGGATTACTATCGATTTAAATCAAATCAAAGAACCCAAAACCAACAACCATCTTGTTGTTGAAGGCGCCGGCGGCGTTTTGGTTCCGCTAAATGACAACGACTGTGTAATCGATTTAATCCAACCGGATTATAAAGTCATCGTTGTATCCCGTCATTATTTGGGCAGCATCAACCATACGTTGCTAACCATCGAAGCCTTGCAAAAACGAAAAATAAAAATAGCCGGCATCATTTTCTCAGGCGATGAAAACCAAGCCACCGAAAGCATAATTTTGAATAAAACCGGAGTCAAGTTTATCGGTCGAATTGACAACGAACCGTACTTCGATGCCAATGTAATTTCATATTACGCCGATAAATTTCGGGACAACCTTTTGAATCTTTAATTGTAACATTAAGAAGTTAAGCCTAATTAAGAAATACATTAAGCTTAACTTTGCTTAATGTAAGACCTTAATTTCTTAATGGTAGAAAATGACATTATCTGAAAAAGACCAATTATATAATTGGCATCCCTATACCCAACACAAAACCACAGGCCTATTGCCGGCTATTGTTAAAGGCGAAGGCGCTTTGCTTTGGGACGAACACGGCAAAGAATACATCGACGCCATTGCCTCGTGGTGGGTGAACCCGTTTGGCCATTCCAACAAAGTAATGGCAGAGGCGATTTACCAACAATTGACCACTTTAGAACACGTTTTATTCGGCGGATTTACCCACAACAAAGCGGTACAATTGTCCGAAAAATTGTTGTCGATTTTACCGTCCAACCAAAAGCGAATTTTCTACTCCGACAACGGTTCTACTGCAGTCGAAGTGGCACTCAAAGCAGCCTTGCAATTCAATTATAACCAAGGGACAAAACGCACCAAAATCATTGCTTTTGAAGACGCATTTCACGGCGATACGTTTGGCGCTATGGCGTCGAGTGGCATTACCTTTTTTACCGAAGCTTTCAAAGGTTCTTTACTCGAAGTGGTGCGCATTCCGGTGCCAACAGCAGGCAATGAAACCAAGGCTTTACAAGCGATAACCGAATTAATTCAGACCAACGAATTTGCCGCCTTTATCTTCGAACCTTTAGTGCAAGGCGCGGCAGGTATGGTGATGTATGAAGCCGACATTTTAGACCAAATGATTGCACTTTGTCAACAACACCAAGTGTTTACCATAGCCGATGAAGTCATGACCGGTTTTGGGAAAACGGGCAAAACTTTTGCTTCCGATTACTTGCAAAACAAACCCGATATGATGTGTCTTTCCAAAGCACTTACCGGCGGTACCATTCCCATGGCGGTTACCACTTTTACCCAAAACATTTTCGACGGATTTTATAATGACGATGTCAACAAAGCCTTATTCCATGGCCATACTTTTACGGCCAATCCAACAGGTTGTGCCGCCGCATTAGCCGCCATCGAATTGTTGGAAACACCCGAAATGCAGCAAAACATCGTCCGCATTAACAACAGTCATTTGGCTTTTGCCGAAAAAATAAAACACCATCCTAAAGTCAAAACCACTAGGGTAACCGGTGTCATTTTTGCCCTCGAAATCAAAACCGAAACCCACGAAAGTTACTACGGTTCCATGCGCATGAAACTCTATAAATTCTTCATAGAACACGGCGTAATTTTGCGACCGGTGGGGAATATCGTTTACATTTTACCGCCTTACATTATTTCGGAGGAACAATTGGAAAAGGTTTATAGTATAGTTGAAGGCGCTGTTGAGATGGTTTAAACAGTAAGAAGTTAAGGAAAATTAAGGTTTTCATTAAGGCTTAATGATACTTAATGGAGTATCTTAACTTCTTAATGGTAAAATTTATCTTAACCACAAAGCCCACAAGGATGGAGCACAAAGAACACAAAGTTTAACCACAAAGTAAACAAAGTTTTCAGCACACCGATACCACGGATTAAACTGATTTTCAATGATCTTTTATCTGTGTTCATCCGTAGCATCCGTTTCATCCGCGTGCCAACCCACAACTGAACACTGAACACTGAACACTTTTCCCCAATAATAACTACCTTTGCCCCACAATTCACAACCATGCTGCACACCAAAATCGCCATAACGTCACTCGCTTCCATTTCGCCCTTAGGGAAAAACCCTGAGTCGATTTGGGAACACTATCTTTCTCCCCAAACACTCATTACCACCAAAGCATTTAAAGGGAAAAACGAGTACGTCGCGAGGATTCCGGCAGCCATCAGAACCGAAATCGATGCGCTTCGCCAAGAAGATAACAAATACAAAGCCTTAGACGAAACCGTGCTCATGGCCATTTTAGTATCGCGCAAAGCCGTTTCGGAAGCGGGTTGGTTGGAGAGCGATGCGTTCGGTATCAACATCGGGTCGTCTCGTGGCGCCACACAATTGTTTGAGAAATACCACCAAGAGTTTTTGGAAACCGGAAAAACCGCCACGCTCACTTCGCCCACTACTACTTTGGGCAATATTGCCTCTTGGATTGCCCACGATTTAAAAAGTGCCGGTCCCGAAATCTCGCACTCCATTACGTGTTCTACCGCTTTGCATGCCATACTCAATGCTGTGGCTTGGCTGCAATCGGGGATGGCGACTAAGTTTTTGGTAGGTGGCAGTGAAGCACCGTTGACCGCTTTTACGTTGGCCCAAATGCAAGCTTTAAAGATTTATGCCCATCCAAACGACTCTCAGCCCGAGCTTGCCGAATGGCCTTGTCGTGCCTTCGATTTGACCAAAACCAAAAACACTATGGTTCTCGGCGAAGCCGCAGCCGTGGCTTGTTTGGAAGTAGGCGATAAACCGAATGCCCTTGGCTACATCACGGGTATCGGTTATGCAACCGACGATTTGCAACACAATATTTCCATCTCTGAAGAAGCCTTGTGTTTCCAAAAATCGATGGCCATGGCCTTGCAAAATACGCCTTTAGAAGCAGTCGATGCCATAGTTATGCACGCACCGGGAACGCTCAAAGGCGACACTTCGGAATACAAAGCCATTCAAAAAATCTTTGGTGAAAAACTACCGATGTTAACCACCAACAAGTGGAAAATCGGCCATACTTTCGGGGCTTCGGGCATGCTCAATTTAGAACTGGCTTTATTCATGATGCAACACCAAACTTTTATAGGAATTCCCTATATCCAAGAGCCCAATCCGCGCAAAGCGATACGCAATGTGCTGATTAATGCGGTAGGTTTTGGAGGCAATGCGGTGAGTGTATTGTTGAGCAGAGCATTTTAAGTTGCAGTTACACAGACAACCACAGAAAAAAAAGGTATGCGAAGGTAAATTTTACCATTAAGAAGTTAAGATACTCCATTAAGTCTCTTAAGCCTTAATGAAAACCTTAATTTTCCTTAACTTCTTACTGTTTAATAAAACTCAGTGAATCTCCTTTTTTCTCCGTTTTCTCTGTGTAACAATCTTAACCACAAAGCCCACAAGGATGGAGCACAAAGAACACAAAGTTTAGCCACAAAGAACACAAAGTTTTCGGCACACCGATACCAGGGATTAAACTGATTTTCACTGATTTTTTATCTGTGTTTATCCGTAATATCCGTTTCATCTGTGTATCTCTGTGTAACGAACTGACCACTGACCACTGACCACTGAAAACTATCCCTCTAGCTCTTTCATTTTTTCGTAAACGAGATGACTTTCCCAACCTCTTCGCAATAAATAATCGCAGAATTTTTTGTTCTTTTTTTGTCCGGCTCTTTCGGTTAGGCTTTGCCAATGGCGTTCGGCCAATTGGTGAAAAGTAGTTTGGTAATCCTCTTCGGAGATTTCACTTAAAGCCGCTTTGATGTTGGGCGCGGCAATGTGTCTTTGCTTTAATTCGTTGACAATTCTGATTTTGCCCCAGCCTTTGATACGGTGTTTGCCTCGGGCAAAACTGCGGGCAAAGCGCTCTTCGTTGAGAAAATTATGCTGGAGCAAATGCACGACTATCGTATCAATTTCCTCACTTTTCAGGCCGAGTTGGTACAACTTATCCACCACTTCCCGATGACAACGCTCCTGATAGGAACAGTAATATTCCAGTTTCAGCGTGGCTTCGGCAAGGGTTGGTTTTTCAGTCATGCAATGGTGAAGATTGGTGTAAAAGTAAGGATTTTTTTGAAGCAGCAGTGGCGATTTTTTGGCCACAGTTTGCACGGATTAAACAGATTTTCACTGATTTTTTCTGTGTTTATCCGTAGCATCCGTTTCATCCGTGTGCCAACTCTTAACCCTCTGTGAGTCTCTGTGTAACTTATTTAACCACAAAGGCCACAAAGTTGTACACAAAGCGCACAAAGTCTTAATGTTCTTAGCGTCCTTCTTGGTTAAATTTTTTACCACAGATGCCACAGATTAAACTGATTTTCACGGATTTTTATCTGTGTTTATCCGTAGCATCCGTTTCATCCGTGTGCCAACTCTTAACCCTTTGTGAGTCTCCGTGTAACTTATTTAACCACAAAGGCCACAAAGTTGTACACAAAGCGCACAAAGTCTTAGTGTTCTTAGCGTCCTTCTTGGTTAAATTTTTTACCACAGATGCCACAGATTAAACTGATTTTCACTGATTTTTTATCTGTGTTTATCCGTAGCATCCGTTTCATCCGTGTGCCAACTCTTAACCCTCTGTGAGTCTCCGTGTAACCATCTTAACCACAAAGTGCAGTCGGAGCACAAAGGGCACAAAGTTTTCGCACAAAGTAAACAAAGTTTTTAGCGCAAAGGTGCCACGGATTAAACTGATTATAACGGATAACGGACAACCAACAACCAACAACCAACAACCCTTCTTCAACACTTCTTAAAACCTTATCTATCAAACAAATACGACAACGATTGGGTCAAAAAATTACAAGAAACGCAAGCTTTGTATGACTTTCATTTAATTATCCGCAAAAGTTACATTTTGATGACAATTTCTTAAGGCAAAACGCTTGTAAATTACTAATTTAGCTGTAGTTTTGTATGCCCTTTTTCTACTGTCAAAATCTTAGCCTTTTTTGGTGTGCTGTTTATTGATTATCAGCACATACAAAATACAAATGGCTATGAAACTATAGTAACTATTGTATATGAAATTTAAAAAATTACTCGTTGCGTTTTCTTTATTGTTTGTTGTAAATGCTTTGCAAGCCCAAAGTGTAGTGATTAACAAGTATCTCAACGGTGGTGGCACCCTTGGCGGAAGCGATGTTATTGAACTGCTTGTAATACAAGACGGAGCCAATTTACAGGGTTTATGGGTCAAAGATTTTTCCGGGAGTAATGTAAGTGATGGAGGAGGTGGATATCAATTCACGACCAATGCTTTGTGGAGTAACCTTAGAGCAGGAACTTTAATCATACTGAGAGTGGCCAATGCTACGGCTACTGATGTAACTACCAGTTGTACCGATTTTACTTTGGATGTTGGCTTAACCAATACCACTTATTTTACAGCCGGAACAGGAACAATGGATGTTGCTACCAATGACATGGTAATGATTAAAAGTGGAACGCAAGCAGGAGTCGCCAATAATATTCACACGTTAAGAGCAGGAGCAGCCGCTGCACAATGGACAGCAATTGCATCAGGGACCAGAATTGGAAACACTTTAACCGCCGGAACAGGGAATTATGCCGCCGTTAACAATGCCGGTGAAGTAATTGGCGATTTTAATTTAGGAACCACAGGGGTTACCGTTGGAACCGGTTATACATTAGGAGCGGGTAATAATGCTAACAATACCAACTTTATCAACTTTTTACGCGGTCCGGTTTCTGCTGCAGGAAGCGCTATCGGTGCTGCTGACTTTACAGCCAACTGGGCAGCTTTGACCGGAGCGGCCAGTTACATTTTAGATGTTTCTACCGCTGCCGATTTTTCCAGTTTTGTTTCAGGATACAACGGGTTGAATGTTGGAAGTGTTACTAGTTATGTGGTTTCCGGTTTATCGCCATTAACAACATATTACTATCGCGTTAGAGCAGTGAATGCAACACCTACTACCAGCGGTAATTCTTGTGCACAAACGGTAACTACTATATCCGGTGGATTTATTACGGCAGCTCCCGGGAACTGGTTTGTAGGCGCTACTTGGGTAGGAGGAATAGTGCCTTCAAGTGCTGATAATGTAACTATTGCGCACAACGTAACTAATGCTGCCAGTGCGGCAAACATTGTCCGTAATGTTGGGACTACCACAGTGGTGAATGCCGGAGTGAGTTTGTCTACCGGAGCGTTTACTTATACCAACAACGGAACGACCACCATCAACGGAACTTTTATTGTTCAAGCAGGAGGTTATGCCGCCGGAAACGATTTTGTATACGGTGGTGCCAGTACGTTAAACATGAACCACGCGACTGGTGCTTTTTACGACATCAACGCCGGACAAGCTTTTTGGCCGATAGCCAATCCGCCTTTCAATGTAACGATTAACGCTAATTCACCAACACGCTTAAACGAAGCCGTTGGACCGGTAGCCGGAACCTTAACCTTGAACAACGGAATCGACATCGCTACCGCCAATGCCTTAACGGTAAACGGCACTTTATTGATGAATACCAATGCGTTTGTCAATACCAATTCTCCTATTTACGGCAGCAGCTCTTTGTTGTCTTACAGAACCACCGGTACTTATGGCAGAGGTTTTGAGTGGTTGGCTTTAGGGATAGGTACCATTGGGGTAACCCCGGGTTATCCTAACAACATTAGAATTGGAAACAATACTACTTTAAATTACAACAACGGAACGCCTTTGGCCAAAGCTTGTTTAGGGACTTTTACCATCGATGCCGGAAGTACTTTCGACATGGCCAATGGAACACCGGGTTCTACCGGAACTTTAACCATTGGGGGTTCGGTTTCCAATTTGGGAACTTTTACTTTTCCAAATGTAGACAGCGATGTGGTGATTTTAGGCAACTTTGTCAGCTCGGGTACAGTGAACTTAGGGTCAGTGTCGGGAGCCGATTTGTATTTGAATGGCAATGCCACGATTTCAGGGACGTTTAACGGAAATAACCGTGCCGTATTTTTTACCAACAATGCCGCTACACAAGTAGTTTCAACTACTTTGAATCCGTTGACCATTCCGTATATGGTTTTCGCACCACCTTCCGGATTTGGTTCGGTGCAACTTACAGGAGCCGGGACTTTTGCTATTTCAGCTCCACTGGGTGGAAATGCCATTAGCTTTGCTACAGCATCGGATGTTTTCGATTTGAACAACGAATCGTTAACCATAGGAACAGCCGGAGTGGCAAATGTCATTTCAGGCACCGGAACTTTTAGAGGCGGAACTACTTCTTCTGCTTTGACGCTTTTAGGAACGGGCTCTATAGGAACGGTAAGATTTAGCGGTACTGCGGCACAACAAACGTTGATGAATTTTACAGTCAACCGTACTTCGGGTGCGATTGGATGCGTGTTGGGTTCGGCTTTAACCATAGGAACCAATTTGGCTTTAACGGCAGGGATTATCGACTTAGATGTGAACACCATGAGCATGAGAGCAGTAGCTACCATTACAGGGGCGAGCTCTTCCAATTATATCATAGCCGAAAATACGGGAGTGTTGAGCCGAGAGTTTACGGCTATCGGTAGTTTTATCTACCCCATTGGCGACAAAACCGGTACGATGGAATACTCACCGGCTACGATAAACATTACAGCAGGAACAGGATTAGGAACCGGCGATTATTTAGGGGTTTCAGTAATAGATGCCAAGCATCCCGATATGACCGCTTCGACCCATTTTATTTCCCGATACTGGTCGATTAGCAGAGCCGGAACTTTTACGGCCACTTACAATTTCAACGGAACTTATGTAGCCGCCGACATCAATGGTACCGAAAACACTTCATTGTCTCAGCAATGGGACGGAACGACTTGGTCAATGACCGGAACGGCTCCTTTGAGTGCTAATACAGTAACGCTTACAGGCTTAACGAATTTAACGGCTACCAACCATTGTACAGGTGGTTACCGCGATCGCGAAATCAATATCCGAATTCTTACGACCAATTATTTAAGCGGTAGCAATTATGCTTTTGCCAATACCACAGCCGGTAGCAGCACTTCGATTACGTTTACTATTGAAAACTTGGGCAATCAAAGTTTAACCATCAACGGGAATGCCTTCTCGGGGAATCCGCCTTTCAGTTTGAGTCCGGCGTTAACCTATCCTATCTCTATAGCCGGCGGGTCTACCACTACTTTTACTATCGTATTTGCCCCAACGAGTACCGGAACGTTTACCGGTAGTATCTCTTTTATCAATAACGACAGCGATGAAAACCCTTATGTGGTGAATTTTAGCGGAACCGGAACCGGAACAGCCGAATCGGATATCTTTAATGTAACTGCCAGTGAAACAGCAAATATCGCCAGTACAGTAATCGGAACAATCAGTACTGTTACTGATGGAGTACAAGTGTGGCAATTTAGAATAAGAGATGGTGGCTCCGACTTATTAGATGCGGATGTATTGCCAACCATTTTAACCGATTTGATTTTGACACAATCGGCAGGAAACCAGGTGTCTACTTGGTCAGATGCCATTGAATCTGTGGCTTTGTTTGATGGAGCTACCTTAGTGGGTTCGGGTACGGTTTCGGGCACACAAATACAATTTTCAGGAATGACTGTTTCTGTAGCCGACGGAACTGATAAAGTTATTTCAATGCGATTGACTTTAAAATGTCCATTAGGAGCCGATGCTTTCGACGGAGAAGATTTTGGGTTTTCCATAGTGAATGGAACCAATATTGTTTTCAGTCCAACCGGTTCAGGAAGATTAGTAACAGCTTACACCAGAACTTCGGCAAACTCGAGTAATGTTATTGCCGTAACGGCAACCAAACTGGTATTTACCACGCAACCCATCACTACAGGAGTTAACAGCGCCATGACCAATGTAGTGGTTAGCGCTACCGACAACTGTAATAACAGAGACCTTAATTTTACCGGAAACATCAGTATTACCAGTACAGGAACCATGACAGGATCACCCATTACGGTGGCTGCTGTGGCCGGAGTAGCTACTTTTACCGGAATAACCCACACTGTAACCGGAACCGATTTTACTTTAGGTGCAACCGCCACGGGCTTAACCGGAGCCGGCAGTACCTTGTTTGATATTTCGGTAGTAACCGTTTTAACTCCGGGCGATTTGGCGGTATTGGCTGTAAACTATAATTACGATGGTACCGGATTAGATCAAATTGCTTTTGTATGCTTCCGCGATTTATTACCGGGTACTACTTTATTCATTACCGATAATGGTTATGAGAGAAGTTTTGCCAATCTTTGGGGCGGAACAGAAGGAGTGATTACCATTACCAGAACCGGAAGCACTTTGCCTAAAGGAACAATTATTACCATTCAAACTACCAATACTTCGGTAACTTCTGCCAGCCATTATGACGTTTATACTTGTGGTGCAATTGATACCAATTGGACCAAGACAGCCATTTCTGGTAGTGGCGTTGGAGGTTTAGGAATCAATAGCGATGATGATGTTTGGTTTATGCAAGGCGGCGTTTGGACTAACGATACCGGGCATTCTTCTACCTATACCGGAAACGTATTGTACGGCTGGACAGAAAGTGGTTGGAACACTGCTCCGGGTGACGGTTTGTGTGTGCCTTCCGGCAGTGGAGCCGATGGTTGTACCCGTTGGTCTACCTTGTATCCGAGTATGGAATGTTTTAGCACCGTAGCGCCAATTGGTGACGGCCGCGTGAAATTTGATGATCCGGATGCCACCGATTTCTCAAATTTAACCAGAGGAAAATTCGATTGGATTGCACTTATTAATGACCAAGCCAATTGGGATTCTTATGCTGATAATACGGCTTATAACGCCGGAGGTTACAATTATTTAGGCGGTTGTACCTTGATTCACATAGATACCGATATTTATGTAAACGGAAAATGGAGCGGACGCCGAGACACCAACTGGTTCAACTGTGAAAACTGGGATACTTTAATAGTGCCGGATGAAACCGTTGATGTATTGGTACCCGATACTACTTATGATCGCAGAGCGGTGGTAGACGCCACGGCACCTTTTGCCAACTATTTGAATTTTATTGCTAAAGCCAGAAACTTAACCATTACGGGAGAAGGCGTGGAAGTTTCGGGTAACATTAATAATAGATTGGAAGTACACGGTAACTTAACCATTGCCAACACAGTGGTAGACGGCGCTTTAGACATGAACGACGGCAACAGTTTAACAGCCGACGGACAAATTTATTTATACGGCAACTGGACCAATAACAAAAACAACAATGCTTTTGATGAAGGCAACGGAACAGTGCATTTTGTTGGCTCACCAACGCCGCAAATTATTAACACAGTAGCGCCATTAGGGACAGAAGTATTCTATAATGTTTTAATGGACAATAACTTTACCACTTCGGTTTCTAACGATTTGGTAGCTTCAGGCGATTTGACTTTGGCCACCGGCAGAACTTTAACCGCTTCTGTGGGCGATTATATCAGAGTAAACAATCGTTTAACCAACAACGGAGACATTTTAATTAATGATGATGCACAGTTGATTCAAGTAAATGAAACCGATACCAATATCGGAGATTATACTTCAACTCCTACGAAGTTCCAAGTGAGAAGAGCGTTTACCGCCAAGCATGTGGATTATGTGTATTGGAGTGCGCCAATAGACAATTACAATGTAACCGGTTTGCCTAGTGGATGGCGTTATATTTGGAATCCTACTTTTTTAAATACCAACGGAACCATGGGGAATTGGAATGCTGCTTCCGGGTTAATGGTTAGAGGAAAAGGATATATAGCCCGTACCTTTAACGGTTCGGCCACACCAATTACCGCTACGCATACGTTCCGTCAAGGCAAACCTAATAATGGTCAGTTTACCATTCAAATCAAACGCGGTACTTATAACGGTCCCGACTATGATGCCGATCCGGTAAATACTACCAATGCGTTAACCACTAGTTATGATGACAACTGGAATTTGGTTGGAAATCCTTATCCTTCAGCCATCGATGCCGATGAGTTTATGGCTTTGAATTCGACTAGAATTGAACCGGCCATTTGGATTTGGAGACACGGTTTAGGATTGTCTAATACTACCAATCCTTATTACAGCAACTTCGGATACAGTTACCTGCCGGATTATTTAATGTACAACAGTATGGGTTCTACTGAGCCAAGTTTTAACGGAAAAATTGCTTCTGGTCAAGGCTTTATGGTAAATATGCTGCACAGTGCCGGAACCTTATTCTCATCAGGTCCGGATACTTATGCCACCGATTTAACGTTTAACAACAGTTTGCGTTTAGCAGCTGCAGACGCGATTTATGATAACTCAACTTTCTTCAGAAACAATAACACTTCTGTGAACTCGGATGCGGGCGTTCCAACAGAAGAAAAACACCGCATTTGGTTAGACATTATCAATACCACAGACGGACAAGTGGACACCACTTTGTTGGGATATTCCGCAAATTCTACTTTAGAATATGATAGCGCTTACGATTGCTTCTTTGCCCCACGCGGTAAAGTGAGTTTGTATTCGATAATTGATCAAAAACCATTTATCATTCAGGGAAGACCATTGCCATTCAATATCAGCGACCAAGTACCAATGGGTGTCAATATTGTTTCTAATGGAAATCATACTATTGCCATCAAAAAAACCGACGGTATTTTTGCAGAGGATGTTACTATTTACTTAGAAGATTTAGCCTTGAATGTAATCCACGATTTGAAACAATCGCCTTATTCTTTTAATGCTAATAAAGGAATCATAGATAACCGATTTATAATCAGATATACTAACAGCACCTTAGGGAATGAAGAGTATGAATCGCTGGCCAATACGGTAATCGTATCCGGAAATAATGGAGTACTTTCGGTTAATTCCATCAGAGAAAATATTAAAGGTATTTTGGTTTATGATGTTTTAGGCCGAGAATTATTGAATGCCAAAACGGTTAATGATCTTAGTTTCAGCAGAGGAAATATAACCCAAAGCAACCAGGCACTTATTGTAAAAGTGACGTTAGAAAACGGCGTTGTAGTCACTAAAAAGATTATTTTATAGTATTATACTGTTATTAAACGAAAAAAAAGCAATTTTTATAGAAAAAATAGTGCTCTAAAGAGTTGAAAATGTTTAATTTGCGAATCGTATCAGGATAGGTTTAAACAAATGATTATAAGAATACTACTTTCAATGTATAACACAACAAGAGCGCTACTGTTCTTGTTGTTGCTTTTACCCGTAGTCACTTTCGGGCAAGTTTCTATCACTAATGCTTCGCCATCGGTATTGCTCAACTTTTCGAACAGCATGCCCACTACTGCCGGTACTAATCCAAGTACTTCATATACCGGTGCCGGATTTTCTCCCAATCCAACCATAGCAGGACGCCTTAATTCTAATGCTTGGGAAGTAAAAGGGTTTAGTTTCGGAACCTTAAATTTTGGCGGTACTCAAACGGTTGATGCTTTTGGTCGAGGTTCGGTAACCGGCGGAGTAGTTACGCACGGAATTTATGCTTTCACCGAATTACCCGGTTCTGTGGCGAATCCGGCCTTGATGGTTCAGCCATCGGGCACTGAGTTTTCCCCGGGTTCCATCACTTTAAGAATCAGAAACAACGGGACAAGCAGTATCACACAGTTACAAGTAGAGTATGATTTGTTTGTCAGAAATGACGAAAACAAGTCGAGTTCCTTCAACTTCTCACATTCTTTGGACAATGTGGTGTATCAAGATGAATCTATGTTAGATTTCTCTTCACCCGAAACTGCCGATGCTTTGGAATGGGTTAGCGTAGGCTTATCTCCTTCAAGATCTATCATTATTACCGGTTTAAATATT
The DNA here is from genome assembly GCF_044373165.1 of Flavobacterium sp. Lineage (GTDB taxonomy): Bacteria > Bacteroidota > Bacteroidia > Flavobacteriales > Flavobacteriaceae > Flavobacterium. The sequence goes on along the minus strand of NZ_JBILQL010000019.1, from coordinate 12,869 downwards.
GCTCCCGGAGCCTTTTATTATTTAAGATGGAGTAGTGAGGAACTAAGCGGAAGCGGGAACAGTGATGAGTTTGGCTTGGATGATATCAGAATTATTGGAACCTATGGAACCCCTGCGCCCGAGATTAATGTAACTTGTTTTTCAACCACAATTTTACACAACGATACCATACCAAGCATTTCCGACGGTACCCAGTATTCAAGTTTAGCGGCGCCAACATCAACTTTAAGCACAAGCGTTTCTCGAACTTTTGAAATTCAGAATTTGGGAGGAGCAGTTTTAACTACTTCAGGGGTAACGATCACCGGTTTGAATCCCGGCGACTTTACTGTTTTTGCCACAGGGACAGATGCTCCGGGTCCAATAGCGGCTGTGTCCGGTGGGGTTATCAGTTTAAGGCAGTTGACTATTGTTTTTGATCCCAGCGCGCCCGGACTAAGACGCGCCATTGTAAATATTGCCAGTGACGATGCCAATGAAAACCCTTATGTTTTCCACATACAAGGGTATGGTTTTGATCCGGTACCCGAAATAGACATGGTAGGACATACCGGAGGAACCGCTCCCATTCTTGACGGAAGTTTAATCCCAAATACCGGGAACAACACCTTATTTGACCCACAAACCGTAGGCGTTACCAATCAAACCAAAGATTTCAGAATCAGAAATGTGGGAACTTTAACTTTGCTCTTGACCGATCCGACTCCGTATGTAACGATAAGCGGTGCCAATCCGGGAGATTTTACTTTGGTTACTACGCCAACGTCCGGCGCTATTATCCCGGGTTCTTTCCGTACATTTTCGATTAATTTTAATCCGTCTGCACCAGGAATCAGAACCGCTATGGTATCTATTGCCAATAATGACAGTAACGAGAATCCGTATAATTTTTTGATACAAGGAAACGGTATAACCCCGGAAGCAGATATTTTTGGTAATGGTCAACCCATAGCCAGCGGTAGTACGATACCAACTTTTGTTAATGATACTTTTTTCGATTACATCAATGTGACCTCCGGAACTATTGATAGAGTATTTACTATTCAGAATACAGGAACCGCGGTATTAACCATTGGGGCGATAACAATATCAGGGGCAGCAGCTTCCGATTATACGGTAATTTCTTTACCAACCAGTCCATTGGCAGTAGGCGCTTCTACCACTTTTGCCATTCGATTTGATCCTTCTGCTATCGGACTCAGAGATGCTTTGGTTACTATAATTAATAATGATTTAAACGAAAATCCTTATACCTTCGCCATTAGTGGTTATGGTTTAGACTATACCGGTTGTGATTTTGGGGCACGAGAAACTATTGCCATTCAAGATTTTGAAACTACGCCTGCCACACCAACCTGGGGTTACACTTTAAGTGGAGCAACTGCTACCTTAACCACGGGAGTAGGTCATGCCGTTTCCGGAGACAGTGGATTGAGTAGCCGTTTTTTAGGGGCTACCGCTTTGCAAAACGCAGGAAGTGGAACAGGGGTTTTAACCATGTCTAATATCAATACCACTACCTTTAGTGACGTAGAATTGAATGTTCGACTTGGGGCTTATTCAACTTCGCTTACTAATGGTTTGGATAATACCGACAGGGTAATTGTAGCGGTAAGTACCAATGGTGGAACTACCTGGTCTAATGAAGTCCAAGTTCAAGGGCTGACGAATTCGGTTTGGAATTATACGGCCGGAATTGGCACAGCCAGTAAAAACTACACAGGATTTAATGTAGCTACTGTTTTCGCGCCGACTGTAGCGCCTTCCGGTATTAATTATCAAACTACCGAAGGATACAGCACTATAGTAGTTTCTAATCTTCCTAAAGTGGCCAACCTAGCCATTAGGGTTTCTTTGATTACTAATTCAGCGCAGGAAATTTGGGCCATAGACAATGTAACTTTGTTTGGCAGAAAGGAATTGACCTCTACTTGGGACGGATCAACCTGGAGTAACGGACAACCTACATCGGGCGTAAAAGCCATTTTAGATGCCGATTATAATACGAGTTTGCACGGCAATTTATTAGGCTGTAAATGTCAAATAAACACAGGTAGAAATCTAACCATTGACGCAGCCGACTATGCTTTGATAGAGAGTGATTTACAGAGCAGTGGTACAATTACTATTGAAAACGCCGGTAGTTTAGTCCAACGCAATGATTTTGCTATTAACTCAGGAAACCTAATTGTTAAAAGAACAACTTCACCGATGAAGCTGTATGACTATACTTATTGGTCATCGCCGGTAGGTGGGCAAACCTTGACGAATTTATCACCCCAAACTTCTCCTGATAGATTTTATGCTTTTAACCCAACTGCGGGTAATTGGCAATATACTTTAGGGACAACAGTAATGGCACCGGGGAAAGGTTATATAGTGCGTTCACCTGAATCTTTTACTGCTACAGCTGCTGTTTATAATGCGCAATTTGCCGGAAGTAACAATAATGGTTTTATTCAAACGCCAATAGTTGTTGGAGCCAGTCCATGGAATTTGATAGGGAATCCTTATGCCTCTGCAATTGATGCCGATTTGTTCTTAGGATTTGCTTCAAATACCGGTTTGGTTGGCGGAACCATTTATTTGTGGACACACAATACGGCATTTGCTAATAATGTTTATACCGTTAATGACTATGCCGTTTACAATTTATTAGGTGGAGTAGGAACAGCGGCGACCAATTTAGGGGTTAACAACACAGTACCTTCCGGGATGATAGCCTCCGGACAAGGGTTTTTTATACAAGGGTTAGCCAATGGCAATGTGACTTTTAACAACACGATGAGAGTTACCGGGAACAATACTGAATTTTTCAGAAGTCAAAACAGCTTACAGTCTAATACCGGATTAGAGCGTCATAGAATTTGGCTTAATTTGACCAATACCCAAGGGGCTTTCAAACAAACTTTGATTGGGTATGTTCAAAATGCTACCAACGAATTGGATAGGGATTTTGATGGTTCTACTTTTAGCGCAAGCAATGTTATTAATTTCTATTCGCTTTGCCTAAATAAATCTTTAGCCATACAAGGAAGAGCTTTGCCGTTTGCCAACAGTGATATGGTTCCGTTAGGATATTCTTCCAATTTGGCGGGAGAATTCAGCATTAGTTTGGAAAATTTTGACGGATTATTTACGGCTATCGAAGGGGTTTATTTAGAAGACAGACTGCAAAATGTGATTCATAATTTGAAAACAGCCCCTTATACTTTTACTACTACAACCGGTACTTTTAACTCTCGTTTTGTATTGAGATTCACCAATCAAACTTTATCGGATACTGATTTTGAAAGTGGTATTGGTTTAATAGTAGCTTCAAACAATCATCAAATTTCATTATTGAGCGACAGCGAAAACATAGCTTCCGTTGCTGTTTATGATATTTTGGGCAGACGTTTGTTGATGGTTAAAGACATTAATCGTACTTCTTATCAAACTTCTCCAATCTCCAACCCACAAACCTTAATAGTTAAGGTAACCTTTGTAAACGGTGTTACCGAAACCAGAAAGGTGATACTTCAATAATTATCCGGGTTGTTTTTACAGGTTTTTATTGGTATTGACAATGGCTTGTTCGTTTTTATAATCAATCCATTTTTGTCCTTTACAATGGCGCATTAAGTTGTCGAAATGGCGCATGATAAAAACGTTATATGCAGCTTTAGACAAATGATTCCAACTTCTTGGGAAAGCTCTCAAACTCATCGAAAAACCCGGTGTAACATATTTCATATAATGCCAATAGCCTTCGGGCATGTAGAGCATTTCACCATGTTTTAAATCGGTTACCAGTCCTTTTGCTTTTTTTAATGCCGGCCATTGGTCAAAATCGGGTTGGTCAAAATCGATGTCTTCTCTCGCAATCAAAGCATGCGGTACTTTATACAGATAAGGCGATTGGTCGGGCGCAAAAAGCACACATCTTTTTTTACCGTGAAAGTGAAAGTGCAGTATGTTTGAGTAATCAATGTCGTAATGCATGAAAACTTTTGAATTTTCTCCGCCAAAGAAAAGCATGGGCAATTGTTTAACCAATTTCAAACCGATATCCGGCCATTTGAAATCGTTTTTCAACACCGGAACTTCTCTCATTAAGTTGTATAAGAAAATGCGATAATTGGTAGGTTTAGTGTTTAGCAAGTTGATGTAATCGCTCATTTTCATTTTTGCGTGGGCTTCGTTGAAACCGTCTTTGTGCGAAACCGGGCGGTCATCATATAGCGGAACTGTTTTTTCTCCCGCTACTTGTTTAATATATTCCAGATTCCATTTTTCATAAGCCGGCCAATCAGCAGTAAGTTGTTCTACTACAACGGGCTTTTGCTTTTTTACATACAGGTTGTAAAAATCCTCTTTTGAAATGGTTTTTACGCGTTCAATTTCTGTTAGGTTTAGCGACATAGACTGTTCAGGTAAAAAGAAAAAAAAACTCTCGGTAAGGATACCGAGAGCAAAGTTATAAAAAGCTAAACAAATTATTAATCTTTAGGATAATGTTAACTTATTTGCCTTTGGTTGACGCTTCCAGATTGCGTTCAATAGTATGTCCAGGTCTCGACCATTTTGGTTTTTCGCCTAAGGGTTGGTATTGAGAATCTTCGGCTTCAACCGTTTTGGGTTGCATGATTTTGATGAATGGTTTTTGCGGCTGCAATCCTAAGGTTTCAAACATTTTCATGTCTTCATTCACATCCGGATTGGGTGTAGTTAACAATTTATCACCGGCAAAAATGGAGTTGGCGCCGGCAAAGAAGCACATGGCTTGTCCTTCGCGTGACATTTCGGTTCTTCCGGCTGACAAACGTACTTGGGTTTCCGGCATCACGATACGGGTTGTGGCTACCATACGGATCATTTCCCAAATGGCTACCGGTTTTTCGTTTTCCATCGGCGTTCCGTCAACAGCTACTAAAGCATTAATTGGCACCGATTCGGGTTGTGGATTTAAGGTTGACAAAGCCACTAACATTCCTGCTCTGTCTTCTATACTTTCTCCCATTCCGATGATTCCGCCACTGCATACCGTAACGTTGGTTTTACGGACGTTTTCTATGGTTTGCAAACGGTCTTCAAAACCGCGGGTAGAAATCACTTCTTTATAATATTCTTCCGAAGTATCTAAATTGTGGTTGTAGGCGTATAGTCCGGCTTCCGCCAATCGTTTGGCTTGATTTTCGGTAAGCATTCCCAAAGTACAACACACTTCCATATCAAGTTTGTTGATGGTTCTCACCATTTCCAAAACTTGGTCAAATTCTTCCCCATCTTTCACATTACGCCAAGCCGCGCCCATGCAAACTCTGGATGAACCATTTGATTTAGCTCTTAAGGCTTGTGCTTTGACTTGACTTACAGTCATTAAATCGTTGCCTTCTATGTTGGTGTGATAGCGAGCGGCTTGTGGGCAATAGCCACAATCTTCGGGGCAACCGCCGGTTTTGATAGACAGCAAGGTAGAAACTTGTACCACATTTTGGTCGTGATGTTCTCTGTGTATCGAAGCGGCTTCATAGAGTAAATCCATTAATGGTTTATTGTATATAGCGATGATTTCTTCTTTAGTCCAATTGTGTTTTGTAATACTCATAGGTGCTAATTTATATTGCCTCAAAAGTAGGTAATTTGTCTTTAAGTTACAATTTTGCCAAGGAGAAAAGGCTAGTAATTAATCGGAAGTAGCGGTTTTATTCCGCCAAAGTTGCATAGCAATAAATACGATGATTACTGCGGAGGCAATTCCTTCAAACAAAAGACCAAAGGCATATTGATTGGCGGTTGGGTTTCCGCCGAAAATAAATTCACCCGACAGGTTGTTAATATAATCATCTCCGCCTCGCGCATAAATATAGATCAGTAATCCCAGAACGCTCAAGAATACTCCTAATATGGCTGTTAATCCGGCCGAAATTAAGTTGAATACATAGCCCGATTTGCCTTCTTGAAAATTGGTTTTTAGGGTACGCCGAACACCATAATACACAAAAACGGCATTTAGCATTCTGAGGTATATCTCTTTTGACAAACCCATCAGTTCCATGATTATGAAATAGAGTGCAATACCGATAAAAATTAAGAGACCGTTGAAGAGTTCTTTAGGAAGTTTCATTTGGATAGCTTTTAAGTGAATAAACACAACGAGTCTATCAAAATTAGTGAATTATTTCAGGGGAATACTTTCTTTTAACATAAAATAAAAATATAGAGTACTGAAAATCAATTTTTTATAATTTTATTTTAGCGTCGCAATGAATGATTTTGCGTTGGTTTTATCGGTGTTAAGTTGCTCTTTTAGTGAATCAAGTGAGGGAAATTTCTCTTCGTTGCGCAAGCGTTTTAATAAAGAAACCGTTATTTTTTGTCCGTAAATATCTTCGTTAAAGTCAAAGAAGTGAATTTCTATGGTTTGATTTGTACCGTTAACTGTAGGGCGATGACCTATATTCATCATCCCGAAAACGGTTTGGCCGTTAAGAACGCATTGGGCAACATAAACGCCATTTTGCGGAATGAGCTTGTAGTCTTCTTCCAAAGTAATGTTGGCTGTAGGATATCCAATGGTTCTTCCCAATTGTTGTCCTTTAGTCACTAATCCGGTCAACGAATAAGGATAACCCAGGTATTCGTTAGCGCGTTCGATATTGCCTTCTGCCAGAGCTGTTCGAATTTTGGTTGAGCTAATGGAAACCTCGTTGATTTGTTTCACGGTGATTTGTTCAACTTCAAAGCCGTAGGTTTCTCCAAAAGTTTTCAGGTCATTAATATCGGCGGTTCGGTTTCTCCCGAAACGATGGTCATAACCAATGATTATTTTTTTCAGGTGAAATGTATCTACCAAAACTTCTTTAACAAACTCTTCGGCTGTCATTCGGGAAAAGTCTTTATCGAATGGGTGAACTACTAAATTATCAATACCTAAATTTTCCAGAAGCGATATTTTTTCGTTTAAGGTGTTGAGTTGCTTCATTTCGCTGCCTTCTTGTAAAACCATTCTCGGATGGGGAAAAAAGGTTAAGACCAAACTTTCAGAATCACTGGATTTCGCAGCTGAAATAATTTGTTCCAGTATTTTTTGATGCCCTAGATGAACCCCGTCAAAAGTACCTATAGTTACTATGGTTTTGTTTTTTGGTTTGAAGGCATGAATAGAAAGATGTGTTTTCAAAAGCAGATTTTTTACAAAAGTAAATTTTATTTTAAAAGAAAAGAGGATTGAAAATGAATTCAATCCTCTTTTCTTGAGAAAGTTTAATTAATTACTCTTTAATAAAACGCAATGTTTTGGTTTGCGTTCCGTTAGACACAGTAATCAAGTAAACGCCACTGCTGTAATTTGTAGTATCGATAGCTAAATCATCAACACTTGCGATATTTTTTTGAGCGACGGTTTGTCCTAAATAGTTGTAGATAGTAACCTCTTTAATCATTTCGATTCCGGATGGAACTGCAATGTTCAATATGCTTTTTGTTGGGTTAGGATAAACATAAATGTCATTTAATGTTTCAAAGTCTTCGTTGCTTAAAACATTTACAGTGAACAATTTAGTTTCAGATGCCCCAAAAGAAGCTCCTGAAGCTACAGTAGTAAGACCATCGGTTGATTTGATATCATAAAAACCTGCCCCAAAGTTACAACACAATCCATCAGAATAAGCATCGTTGATAGTAAAAGTATAACAGTTATTGTTAGCTAAAGTCCAGTTTTGAGTAAAAATTGCAGGGAGTGTTGTAGTATTGGTGTAAGGACCACCACTGTACAAAATTGTTCCGGATTGATTGGTTAAATTCCATGTAGTTTCAGAACCATATCGGTCTCTTTGTAATCTGAAAACGTAATTGTTGAACGTGTAATTTGTTGGGGCACCCGGTGCTGTATAGGCAACAGATACAGTGTTGTTAGTACTTCTTTGATCAGTTACACCATTAGCGGTAGTGATGGTTCCGTTAAATGTACCATTGACAGCATTGGTAATCGGCATGTCAAAAGTGGCAAATTTATTTGGTGCTAAACTTCCTGTCCATGGGTAAGTGTAGTTAGTACCACCGTTAATGTTATAAGAAATAACTGCTGCGGTTAAATTAGCTGTTCCTCGATTGTAAATGGTTAGCTTAATAGTTGCTGAAGAACCAGCGCCACAACCACTGGTTGCTCCGGCACAAACATTTTCCAATTTTAATTCAGCATCATTAGCGAATAAAGGAATTGCAATATCTCTGGTAGAAGTTTTTAAGGTAACTCTTCGCGTTGCATTGTTCATTACAGTTGTAATTCTTGTTTTTTGATCAGCAGTAAAGATGTTCATACAAGCATCATCGGTGTAGTCCATGTAATTTTCAATCATGTCATTTCCGGGTTGTGACGGACACGAATTTGTGCCAGTTGGACAACCGTAATTTGGTGCACCTGCTCTTGGGGTGTCATTACAATAGTCATCTGCAACACAAGCTGTTCCGTCTTCTGCCCATATGTGACGTAAACCTAAATAATGTCCTACTTCATGCGTCATGGTTCTTCCTTTGTCGAAAGAGAAATCTGCATATAAGCCGCCAGGGAAAATTGTTCTTGATCCAAAATAAGAGTAATTAGAAACTACACCATCAGTCTCGGCCGCACCACCACTGGCATTTAAACCAGTTAAAGTAGAGTTGCTTGGGAATTGAGCGTATCCTAATAAAGTTGCGTCTGAGAATTGTACACTCCACATGTTCATATAAAGCGTTGGATCCCAAATGGTATTTGGTTTAACAGTGCTGTTAATGGCTGCAGTCGTCCATGAGGATTGGCAAAGGTTGTGTCTAACAATACCATTGGTTGGGTTTCCGTTCGGGTCAACTTTGGCTAATGCAAATTGTACCATAGTATCAGCACCAACAGCATTACTGTTAAAACCTGGTGTTCCGGCCAAACGTCTGAAGTCTTGATTCAATACTGTGATTTGTGATTCAACTTGTTCATCAGGAATGTTTGGCGCTACACCTACAGCTTGACCGCTGTGGATAACGTGAACTACAACAGGGATTGTAATAACACCTCCCGATTGAGAGCGGTATTCCGGACTAGCTTTGTATTTTTCGATTAAAGGCGCAATCCATGCTTCGAACTCAGCATTTGTGGCTCTTTTTGGGTCGTTTTCTTGTAGAAAATGTTCGTATTCTGTAGATGCACAACGAATTAATCCGCTAGGTGAGGTAGTAGTAACGGGTTTCCCGAAAAGAGTTTTTTGTTTTGCTTCTTGACTGTAACCTAAATTAAAGGATAACAGCAGTAGCAAAGACATAAAAGTAATTTTTTTCATGATTTTAAGTTTGTGATAGTAAGATAACTAATAGCGCGTAAAAGTAAAAAAAAATCAATTCCTTCATAAAAAAAATTAAATAAAAAGTTTTTTTTTAACAAATTTGATGAATGTTTGGCAGAAACCTCTTATCTCACTTTGTTATGGAAGGCTATTTTGCTTAAAATAAGGCTGTTCTGTAGCTTATAACAGACAGTTGTGGCCTATATATTGAGGTGATTCTCATAGGTGAAATGAGCAGTAATTGGTTATTTTCCGTTAAAACTGTTCATGGTGTTGTTTAGTCCCGCCAAGGCAAAAGATTCAATGATTTGTTGGGCCATTTCATAGCGTTCGGGCAGTTTGTTTTTTTCTGCTTCGGTCCATTCTCCTAATACGTAATCTACTTGTTGGCCTTTTTTGAACTCGTCACTGATGCCAAATCGAAACCGCGGATATTCGGTAGAGTTTAAAATCAGTTGGATGTTTTTTAGGCCATTATGACCGCCATCGCTGCCTTTGCCTTTGATGCGGATTGTGCCGAAGGGCAAATTCAAATCATCGGTAATGACCAATACGTTTTCTTTGGCAATGTTTTCTTTTTCCATCCAATAGTGTACGGCTTTCCCGCTGAGGTTCATGTAAGTATTGGGTTTTAAAAGAATCAGCTTTCTGCCTTTAACGCTATACTCGGTGATAGCGCCTAGTTTGGCGGTTTCAAAAGACAAGCCGTGTTGCTGGGCTACAAAATCTAAAATTTTAAAGCCAATGTTGTGTCGGGTATTTACATATTCGGCACCGATGTTTCCGAGACCTACGATGAGGAATTTCTTCATTTCCAATTTGTTTTCAGAAGTTGTTGTATTGGTAAATAATTGGGTCAACCATTTCATGAGGCAAAAGTAGCTAATTTGAAGATGAGATAATTTGAAAATTTAAAAATTCACAAAGAAGCCATTAGGCGGTCATTTAGCCCCGACAGAAGCAACTACCGCGTAGTGCAGATGGTGGGAATAGGGTGGCCAAGAATGCCCGTCTCGTCCCAAGAGACGAGATCGCTCCAAAATAAAAAAGCCCCGTTTTTCAACGAGGCTTTCAGTATAACTTGGAAATAAATTATTTTTTCTTTCCTTTTGCCGGAGCTTTGGCTGCTTTGGCTGCTTCTTGAGCGGCTTTCATAGCGGCACGTGAAATCTTCACTTGACAAACCACGGTGTTGTCCGGGTGCATCAATTTGAAGTTTTTAGTCTCCAATTTGGTAACGTATAATTTGTTACCCATTTGCAATTCAGAGATGTTAGCTTCTACAAAATCAGGAAGGTTTTTAGGTAGCGCTTTTACTTTTAATCTTCTTTGGTTCAAACGCAAATCACCTCCTAATAATACCCCTGGAGAAGTGCCTGTAATTTTCACAGGAACTTCCATAATGATTTCTTTGCTGTCGTTTAATTGAAAGAAATCAATGTGTAAAATTTTGTCAGACACCGGGTGGAACTGAATGTCTTGAAGAATAACATTGGTAGTTTTTCCAGCCAAATCAACTACAACAGTGTGTGCGTTTGGAGTGTAAACCAAGTTTTTGAATGCTTTTTCTTCTGCTGCAAAATGCTGTGGTGTAGTTCCTCCGTAAATAACGCAAGGGACCATTCCAGCATCACGTAAGGCTTTAGTAGCTTTTTTGCCTACGCTTTCTCTTTCTTGTCCTTTAATCGTAATCGATTTCATTGTAAAAATATATAGTTAATAATAAAATACTTTTTTGAGCTGTCAGCTATTGGCTGTTAGCTTTTTTGGCGTTCCCTTTCATGTCGGGCTTTTCGTCTCGTTTTTGACAAGACTCCAATCCTTAACGCAATCTTTTTTTACATCAAGTTAGCTAATAGCTAACCGCTGAAAGCTGACCGCTACATCAAAAACTTCCCGCTTATAGAGTTGTTGTGTTGCACCATGTGCATTACTTCGGCGAAGAGCGGTGCACAACTCACCACTTTTATTTTGTTGGATTCTTTCTTTAACGGAATAGAATCGGTCACAATCAATTCTGACAACTTAGAGTTCTCAATTTTTTCGTACGCTTCTCCGGAAAGGATAGCATGAGTACAAATCGCTCTAACGCTTAAAGCGCCTTTTTCCATCATCAAATCGGCGGCTTTGGCTAAAGTGCCTCCGGTATCGATCATGTCGTCTACCAAAATCACATTTCTGCCTTTAACCTCTCCAATCAACTCCATCGTATCAATAACGTTGGCTACTTTTCTTTGTTTGTAACAAATTACTACGTCAGATTCTAAAAATTTAGAATAGGCATAAGCTCTTTTGGAACCGCCCATGTCCGGAGAAGCAATTGTTAAATTGTCTAACTGCAAACTCTTTACATAGGGTAAAAAGATAGTCGAGGCAAACAAATGGTCGACCGGTTTTTCAAAGAAACCTTGAATCTGATCGGCATGTAAATCCATGGTCATGATTCGGGTGGCTCCGGCAGTTTCCAATAGTTTGGCTACTAACTTGGCGCCAATTGGTACTCTAGGCTTGTCTTTTCGGTCTTGTCTGGCCCATCCAAAATAGGGAATTACGGGAGTAATGTGTCGGGCTGAGGCGCGTTTTGCGGCATCAATCATTAACAATAGCTCCATTAAATTGTCGGCACTCGGAAAGGTAGAGCAAACAATAAAAACACGTAATCCTCTAATGGATTCTTCAAACGAAGGCTGAAATTCGCCATCACTATATTTTGAGAACGTAACTTTACCTAGTGGAACACCATAGTTTTTGGCTATTTGTTCGGCTAAGTGGACGCTTTGAGAACAGGCAAATATCTTTGCTTCGGGTTCGAAATGCGACATTGTAATTTGTTGTTTTATTCCGCGGGACCTACTGTTCAATGGGTTCTTTTATCAAATAAAAACCTAAAGGGTATAAATGCCTCGGATGTAGTTAGTTAGTTGTGTGTTGCTTTAACGCGGTGCAAATTTAGAAATTAAATCCGAGTCTGAAAGTATTTTTTTAGCTATTTTTTTGATGGTGTGACAAAAATTTATTTACATTTGCACCCACAAAACACCAAAAGTGTCCAAAATGCGATTGCCCGGATGGCGGAATTGGTAGACGCGCACGACTCAAACTCGTGTTCTTAGGAGTGTGGGTTCGATTCCCACTCCGGGTACTTTAAAAACCTCAAGCTATGTATAATAGTTTGAGGTTTTTTATTTTTTGTATAATTTGATTGCTGTAGAACTCATATATGTATCTCTCTTTTTCTATCAATATGCGGTTTTTAAAAACTTAAAAATCAATCACATACATTAAATACTTTTTTTCTTTTGCCTTTTAAAATTCTATAAATTAGAAAGCTTAATTGGTTTTCACTCCATTTTTTGTTATAATTTTATACCTTGTAAGTATTGTATACCTTATTTATGTTTATGGATAGGTTTATAAATTCTTGTAGAATTGTAATTGTTATTTATTGGTAGAACAACCTTTAACGGTTAACCCATTACCAACGGTGGCTGCTTTAGCGGATTACCAAATCTGTGAGGCCGACCCATCGGGAGTGAATGATGGCTTTGAGGTGTTTGACCTGACAAGTCA
>NZ_JBILQL010000018.1:0-34177 GCF_044373165.1 Flavobacterium sp. | reverse complement strand
AAATTCTTTCTCATCTGTATATTGAATGCGAACGAAAATATCATTAACGCTATAGCCGTTGTTTTTTTTTCGATGAAACCTTAATATCTAGCGATGAAACTGTATTTTTTAAAGACGAAATATTTTGGCAATGCTGTATAAAAAAACCCTCATAAAGAGGGTTAGGTTTATAGTTTGTTATAAAAATTAAATTAAATCAATAGACTCAAATAAATTAGCCCTGTAGTTTTTGCTCACCGGAATTATGTCCTTCCCAATTAAAATAGTACAATCTTTTATATCCACGATTTTGTTTGCGTTTATAATATGAGAGCGATGCACTTTTATAAATTGTTGTTTAGGTAATTTCTCTTCAATCTTTTTTAAAGTTGTATGCACAGTATATTTAGTGCTTTCTGTTTTTATAATAACATAATCTCCATTAGCACAAATGTATTGGATCGTAGCAATATCAATTTTAATTAATCTTTTATCAATGTTGACATAAATTTCTTTTATGCTTGATTGATTGGATACAAGTGATTTATTGGAGATACTTTTATTTAACTTTGCTTTTTCTATCGATTTATAAAACCTATCACTACTAAAGGGTTTTAATAAATAGTCTATTATACAATCATAATTAAAAGCATCAATAGCAAGACTCTTATCAGTAGTCACTAATATAATTTGTGGTGGACTTTTTAATGTTTTAACAAAATCAAAACCGGAAAAATTAGGCATATGAATGTCCAAAAAAATTAAATCTACCGGTTGGTCTTCATTAAGGTATTTAATGGCATCAATGGCATTGTCAAATTCTCCCACAAGCACAAGATCTGGAGATTTTAAAATCATCACAGATAAAATTTCTCTTGAAAATTTTTCGTCGTCAATAATTATACACTTCATAAATTTTTAATTTTTCAAAATAAACTCTTTAATGATACCCAGAATTATTTCAAACTCTTCTTTTAACACTAACGAATTATTCTTTAAGTTTTTTTCATAATCACTTGTCAAATCGTAGGCCTTTTCCATTCCTAAAAACCCAATTTTATGTCTTATTTTATGCACAATCTCTGAAGCAAAAGGTAAATTGCTATTTGAAATGTTTGCATAATAGTTTTCATATTCTGTTGCAAATTCTTCTTTGAGAACATTAAGCAATCTGTCTTTAACAGCTTGTTCTCCGGCAGAAAGTTGATTTAAAAAAACAAAGTTTGGTTCCTCTTTCATAGTCTTATTTGTTAAGTGTAAAGAAAAAAGTTGTCCCAACACCTTTCTGGCTTTCAAGCCATATTTTTCCATTCTCGTTTTTAATTATCCTTCTAACTATTGAAAGTCCAATCCCGGTTGATTTGTAATCCGGATTTAGCGTTTGAAAAATTTCGAACACCTTCTTTTGATTTTCTTTTTCAATTCCGATGCCATTATCTTTTATAGCAAAAACATAATGATCCTGAAATTCTTCTGATGAAATCTCTACAAAACCATTTGATTTGTCATTATAATTAACGGCATTACTTATTAAATTTTGAAAAAGTTGCTGCATTCTAAAGAAATCATTGTGGATGATTGGTAATTTATTTTTTATAATGATTTTAATATTGGAAGGTATAAAAATAATGTCTTGAACACTATTTACCATTTCATTTAAATCAATTTTCTCTTTGTGAATTTTAACATTTTCCACTTTTGAATAGGTCAATATTCCATCTATTAGAAAATCCATTTTTTCTGTTTTCTCTTGTATCAGCTTAAAATAACTGCTGGTTTTTTCATTAAAAGCAACAGTCGTATCTTCATTTATAAAAGCAATTAAAGCATGGATACTTCTTAAAGGCGATTTTAAATCGTGTGATACTATTTGGGCATAATCTAATAATTGTTCGTTTTGCTTTTCTAGTTTTTCTAACAATAATTGTTTTTGAAGAACTAGCTTATTATAGTCCGTAATATCTAAGTGCAAACCAATAGATCCAATTACTTCACCATTCAAATTATAGTTTGGAGCACCACTTACAAACCAAACGCGTTCTTCCCCATCTTTGTTTTTTACCGTTAATTCATAAGAATCTGAAACCCCTTTTTTTCTTAAAACTTGTTTTTTCTTAAATGCTTCATTTTGTTCACGACTTAAGAAAATCTCTGCGCCTTTTTTTCCAATTAGAAAATCTTCTTCATAACCACTCATTTGAGAAAAACGTTGGTTTGTTAGTAAAATCCTGTCATTATTATCCACTTCCAACAAACCCATATTCATGTTGTCAATTATACTTCTGTATTTTTCTTTTTCATACTTCAAACTTTCATCATACTTTTTTCTCAAAGTAATATCGTCGTAACTCCATAAATTTCCTTTAAAAATACCGTCGATAATAATGGGCATGTATCGTCTTTCATACCAACTTCCATCAAGTAATTCAAGTTCTTCGCCGGAAACAATTTGTCTGTTTTCTAAAATTTCATTGATCCTACTTACAAAGTTTTGTTTGTCTTTAAACAAATCTTTTACTTGCTCTGCTGAATTGGTACAATCCAATCCCATAATACTTTCGGGATCTATATCGATACCAAACATATTACAGAACTTTTTATTAACTATTAAAATCTTTCTGTTTTCATCTTCTAATAAAACACCGGATTGCAGATTTATAATTAGGGAAAACAATCTGTTTTCTGACTCTTTGAGCTGGTCTCTAAAAGCTTTTTCTTTTGAAATATCTTCTATAATAACAAAATATTGAACAAACTTTCCGGCCAAGTCTAAAACAGGTTGTCCTTTCATTCTGGTCCAAAAACACTTCCCGCTCTTTTTTTTATGAAAGACTTCACAGTCAAATGTTTTTCCAACTTTAAAGGCAGAAATCATTTTTTTAACGGTCTCCGGATTTGTTAACTCGGAAATGCCTAAATCAACAACTGTTTTGTGTTTTATATCATCTTTTGTGTATCCTGTAAGTTCAAGATATGCATCATTTACCCAAAATAATTTGCCTTCTAAATCGGTTAAAACTACACCGCTTTTATTGGCACTCGCTACTAATGAAAGTTTCTTTATTTCCTCTTTATCATTGGAAAGTATTTGTTTCTGTTCATTAATTTTTAAAATCAATTCCTTTAAATCTTGATTGTTCGTTTCTTGATTTTTCAATAAATGAAGTAAATCAGTCAATGGGTCATGTTGCGCAAAATCATTTATTTTTAGGTTATTTTCAATTACTTCGTCCATAGAAGTAAACCAAGGTGAACCTACAAAAAGAATTAATTCATTACAAGGCATAAATTGTCCTCGCAGCATAACCGGATGATCAGACAAGCTTGTGATGATAGTTACTTGAGAGAAAATTTCTGTTAAGCTATCCACGTTAAGATTAATAACTTCCGGGCGTTTAATTTGAAAAAAGTCTGAAAAAGATTGTGTTTCTTTTAATTGAGGCAGTAATTTTAACAAACTCTCACCGCAACAAACAATTTTTAGGTTGCTATCTATTAATAGATAAAAAGGGAAAAGTTTATTAAAACTAGTTTGGTCAAAATTAAACTGAAAATCTCTCATAATTACACCCAAATAATCTTAAATATTTCGTGTGAATGACCTTCATTTCTCGACTGTATCAAATGGATTTCTATGTTTTCTTGAAACCTCTTGGCTAATCCTTGTAGCAATCCTCTAACAAATTCTTGGAATCCGACCCTGTTTGAAACATAATGTAAATGTAAACTATTGTTCATAACAGCACTGATTTTAAATTCCGGCGGTGAAAGTTTGGGATAAACCAACATTAATCTGTTGTGGAAGTTTGGCAAGTTTAAAATAAATTCTTTTAAAGTGCTGCCACCGGAATCCATGAGACTAGCATACTTATCTTTAGTCGTTTTAAGTATCCACCATTCGCCAAAAGCAGTCAGTACCTCTTCAATAGTCATCTCCATTTCTTCAGAAACTGCAGTAGCTAATCTGAAAGTAATCTCATCATCGTATGGCTCATTACTTAAGAAAAAATCAATATCAACACCACTTTTTTCTCTTATAATTTCCCACTTTTCTTCCCCAAAATTGGCCACGACCAACTCTTTGATGGCTTTATTTACAATACCATACATAATTTATATCAATTCGTTAACCGACCAATAGTCTAATGCTTTTTTAACGACTACTTTATAATCTTCATATTTAAGCGGTTTAATAATGTAACCCGCAATGCCTATCTTATAACATTCCAAAATGTCTTTTCTGTGATTGGAAGTTGTAAAAACGATTGTTGGAATTTGCTTTAAAAACTCATCGTTCTTTAAAATCTTCAAAAACTGAATGCCATTTAATTTGGGCATGTTTAAGTCTAAGAAAATAATGTTCGGAATAATTTCTTTTTCTCTCAAAATAATTAGAGCTTCTTCTCCGTTAGCCGCTTCAATCAATTTATAATTAAAATTTAAAGAATCTAATACCCTATTAAACTTCATTCCTTCTATGATGTCGTCCTCAATAAAAAGAACATTTAATAGATTAGCCATGGTTAAAGAAATTAAATAATCTTTCAAAGATTACATTTTAAAAAATTAATTAAAAAAAATAATAATAAAATCGTTGATTAACAACTTGCTGTAGATGAAACTGTAGTCAAAACTATAGTCGAATGTGTAATTAACAAAAAAGCAGATTTTAATGAAAATATATTTCCTTTTTCTGATTGCAAGATGACTGTAAATAGTTGCAAATAAATAATTCTTATACCTGAAAAACAATAAAAAAAACCCAACATGATTAATGTTGGGTTTTTATTTTTAAAGAACATCGAATAAAATCTTCGCGTTCATGATTAAGAAAATTACATATGGCTCAAAATCTCTTTTTTGTAGTTATCGTATTCACCTTGCAAAATCAATCCGTTGTCTAATAGCTTCTTGTAGTTTCTTAGTTTTTCAAACAATTCATCTTGCGATAATTCGGCCAAACCGGAGCGATCATCCGGGAATTGTTTTTCATCGCGATAACCGGATTGTGATACCGGAATAATTTCGGCAAAATCAGTAACTTCTTCTATTTCAATTTCCTCTTCAACAGCATGATCTATCGGCTCTAAAGGTGTTACAACTGCTTCGGGCATTTTGGCTTGCTCCTGAAAAGATGGCTCAACTGTTGGATTTTTCAACATATCCAATTGCTCTTTGGCAAAAGTGTATAATTTTCGGGCTTGATTTTTAGGCAAATAATCCACGGTATGGGTTAAATCTGATTTGGTGGAAAAGGTAAAATCTGCACCCAAAATACCTTCTTTTACAAAACTTGCCTCTATATCGTCCCAATCATAATCGATGAATTCCATCGACAATCCTAAGTTTTTAGGTTTGCAAAGGATGATTCTTTTGTTGGTCACGACTATACTATCGGGAAACATATTGACTGCCGGTTTTTTTTGCACCGCAATGTAACCGATATGTTCGTTTGACATTAATAAATTATCCAACTTATTGGTAATTTTCTCAATCGCTTTGGGATCTTGGTCCTCGTTTAATATTTTTTTTAGATTATCTAACATGTTATCCGTTTTATTTTGATGCAAAATTTTTAGCAAAAGTAATGCCTAATTCTCGTTTTGAAGGATTTCGTTTTGATTTTTTTTGGTCAAACTTTTGAAAACCAATTCGTAAGAATGATTGATGAGCTCGACCATTACTTTATCGGAAACATCGCTATTGAAATCGACCGTATTCCAATGTATTTTACTCATGTGGTAACCGGGTTTAATGGCATCATATTCGGCACGAAGCACTTCGGCGCGTTCCGGATCACATTTTAAATTAAGTGATGGCGTATTGTTTTCCCATTCTTTTAAAGAAGTGAGGCAAAACATTTTACCGCCAACCTTAAACACCAAAGTGTCTTCATCAAACGGAAAATGTTCAGTGACACCTCTTTTGGAAAGACAGAATTCGTAGAGTTGTTGGATGTTCATTTTTAGTTGGGAGTTTGGAGTAATGAGTTTGTCGTTAGATTTTGCTTGAACCGAATTTATCAGGATTGTTAATCATGTAGTAAATCAATTTACCTACTTCAATTATTTAATGCCGTTAGTTCTTCATATTCTAATTCTTGTAAATAACAACAAGCTAATGAAAAATCTAACCAGACTTGTGTCTCAGAATTTTCAGCTTCAGCATCAGTGAGTTTACTAAAGAAGTTTTTTGGATAAATTCTTTTTCTATAAGATTCTGCAATGGTGACCGTAACGCTACGTGAACTTCTCCTGACTTGATCTGTTAAAGAATACTTTTCTTCTTTTGGAAAATGTTTTGAAGCTTCAAATATCTTCATAGCCAATTCAAATGATTTCTTATAAGCCAATAAATCTCTATAATCCATAGTAATATTTTAAAATTCCCAACTAATTACTACTAACTACCTTCTCACTACTGTTTACTCCAAACTACAATCTCCTTACTCCAAACTATACAAAACAGGTTTGCTGGGCGAGGCATCATTTTCAAAGGAGGCGATTTGCAAATTCAAAATATAACTTCCGTCCTTAACCTCTTCTTCTACAAAAATCATTTCGGTAATCGTGCAATCGAATCGGGCGTCGGAATTGAGTTGATTGACATCTTTAACGTTCCAAAAAGCCTTATGGGCCGCCAATCGGCCTTCGTCTTCTTCCCTATCTACACTCGGCAAATCAATTAATAAATGTTTGATTCCGCACTCGCGAATAAAAATTGCGGCGTCTTCCGATAAGTACGGTGGATTGGTATGAGAATAGTTTTTGTGTTTTTTACTATTATCGTTCGGCATGGTGCGAATGAGAAGCGCTTTAGGGGTTTTACCGTTTAATGCAGTGGCCAATTGAAACTTAGTGATGATAAAGTCATCCACCACTTTTTCGGGAGTAACCGAAATCAATTCGGCCGTGAAGAAAAACTGCTTTAAACATCGGTTGATACTGTAAAAATCTTTGGTAATGTGACCGAGACATTCGGTGTGTGTGCCGTGTCCATGCGGATTGAAAAAGATGTTGTTAAAGTTAGTCGAACTTCCCTCAGACACTTTCCCTATCCAATTGCCGAATTTTACCGGTTCTATTACCGGTTTTTCAATGTACCATGCGATAGGATTGTCCTCGGTATTGGATAATGGAATAGAAATATCAATGGGTTTTGACAAATCTATTTGGAAGTTGTTGTCGATGAGTGCTTTCAAAATTTAACCATTAAGGAGTTAAGGAATTTACATTAAGGTCAGTTAAGACTTAATGAAAACCTTAATGTGACTTAACTTCTTAATGTTGAAATTCATTCCAAATTTAGCAAAAATAAGTCGGCCGCAATTCCATCGCTCAAAAACTTCCCTCTTTTGGTGGTTCGGAGAATATTGTCATCCAAAAAAAGCAAATGGTCTTCTAGGTATTTGTCCGATTGCTGTAATAAATACTCCAAATATTTTGGGCCGAATTCGGTTTCGATTCTATCCAAAGAAACACCCCAAATAGTGCGTAATCCGGTCATGATGTATTCGTTATAGCGGTCGGTTTTGGTTAAGGTTTCGATTTCAATAGGCAATTCGTTATGGGCTAACGATTTTAAATAAAGTGAATTATTAGCAACATTCCAACCGCGCTTCTCACCATCATAACTATGGGCAGAAGGTCCGATGCCAAGGTACTTTTTACCCAACCAATAACTCGAATTGTTTTTCGAGAAATACCCTTCCTTTCCGAAATTAGACAGTTCGTAATGCACAAAACCGTGGTCTTCCAGAGTGTCGACCAACAAATGAAAATGGTCTTGCGCCAAATCGTCATCCAATGGTGCAATTATTCCCTTTTGAATGAACTGATGTAAGGCCGTTTTGGGTTCAACAGTCAAAGCGTAACTTGAAATATGCGGAATGTTATAGGACAATGCTGTTTGTATGTTTTGCAACCATTTATCGTGGCTCATCTCGGGCATGCCGTAAATCAAATCGATGGTGATATTATGGAAATACTTTGTCGCGATCTCTAAACACCGCTTGGCTTCGGCTACGTTGTGCGCGCGATTCATCAGCACCAAATCTTCTTCAAAGAAAGACTGAATACCGATGCTCAAACGGTTGACTTTGGTTTGCGACAATTCGAGAATTCTTTCTTCCGATAAATCGTCCGGATTGGCTTCTACAGTGATTTCGGGGTTTTCAACTACCTTATAATTTTGAAAAACCGTATCAATCAAAAACCTTAAATCTGCTATCTCTAATATACTTGGAGTTCCGCCTCCAAAGTAGATGGTTTCAACGGTATCGTCTTTGAATTCGTCTTTCCGCAAGACAATCTCCCTAGCCAATGCCATAACCATATCGTCTTTCTTCTTTAAAGAAGTTGAAAAATGGAAGTCACAGTAATGACAGGCTTGTTTGCAAAAAGGGATGTGAATATAGATACCGCTCATTTTTAATTTGAAAATTTTTTAATTTGAAAATTTGAAAATGAATAACCCCAATTCAAAACCACATTTTCAAATTGACACATCTTCAAATCTTCAAATTATTTAATCCTGTCTTCATTTTGTTTGACAAAAGCATCCCAACCGGTGTAGCTTTTCCCGGCAGTTACTTTCCCTGAATTGAAAAAATGACAAACCGCTGCCGCCAAACCATCAGTAGAATCAAGATTTTTGGGCAATTCTTTTAAGCTTAAAAGTTGTTGTAGCATTTTAGCCACTTGCTCTTTGCTGGCGTTTCCGTTGCCGGTGATGGCCATTTTGATTTTTTTCGGCTCGTATTCGGTGATGGGAATTTGACGAGACAAACCGGCCGCCATGGCAACGCCTTGTGCCCTTCCTAACTTCAACATCGATTGAACATTTTTCCCGAAAAAAGGCGCTTCGATAGCTATTTCATCCGGATGATGGGTTTCAATGAGTTCGATGGTACGCTCAAAAATAACCTTGAGCTTGGTGTAATGATCATCGTACTTGCTCAGGATCAATTCGTTTAACTGAATGAACTCCATTTTTTTATTGACAACCTTAATCAATCCGAATCCCATAATGGTTGTTCCGGGATCGATGCCTAATATGATGCGTTCGTTGGCCAAAATCTCTTAGTATTTGTTTGGTAAAAATAGAAAACAAAATGATGCTTTCCATAAAAAAAGGCCGTTAAAAAAACGACCTTTCATGTGTTGATAATGCAACAACTATTGTTTGATGAATTTTTTAGTAATTTCGTTTTTACCATCTTTTACTTTCACTAAGTAAACCCCGGATTGTAAATTATTTAATTGAATGTTCTCATTGAAAAATCCGTTATTGGAATAAGTATTGGCATATATTTGTCTTCCTCTGATGTCAAAGACAGAAAGTGCTATCGGTTCGTTAGAAGTAGAGTTGAATTGAATATTGAAATCTCCATTATTCGGATTCGGATACAAGCTAAAGTCTTGGATTGAATTTTCTGCTACATCCAAAGGAACCGCCGTAGTACTGCACAATCTTAAATTCCAACTATTGATAGTTCCGCCGTCTTGATTGAAAGAATCTAAAACTCTTAAAGTCCAGGTTCCGTTCATACTTTGTCCATTGAATGCTGTCAAAGATTGTAAAGGTTGAATTGTTCCGGTAATTGCCGGATTCTGTTGACAAACTAGAGGAACTCCGGAATCGTCAAAAGTTGCGTTTACATTTGATAAATCATCACTTATACAAGGTTGTGCTACTAATTGTACTTGTGTTCCGTTAGGACTTATGAGCGTAATAGTCATATCGTTTACCCAAGTATGATTGATATTCATGGTTACATTAACATCAGAAATCGTATTGGTTGACGCCACATTCAAAGTTGAATTAACGGTAACATTAGCTGTATTTGGTATATTTATTGGCACATTGGTTGAAGCAAAAACAGAACAATTAGGCAAGCCCGTTTTAAATAAATTGGCAGTACTGTAATTCCCAACACAGGCACTATTTTTAGGCAAAACCCTCCAAACATAATTGGTAGCATTTGCCAAGCCTGTAACGTTAAAAGAATTAGTGGTAACAGTTGCCGAAGCTACAATATTAGAAAAACTATCATCAGTTGCCACTTGAACATCATAGGAAGTTGCATTGGCATTAGCCGGCCATGTTAAAGTTAAAGTAGTGGGAATTCCGATTTGCAAATTAGCAGGATAAGTCAACAACTGGGTTGGAAAATTAGCATTAAATAATTCTAAGTAAAATGGAACTGTTTTGGTAATAGCTCCAGAAGTGGCCGTTACAGTCATAGCATAAAAACCAGGTGCAGCAGAACCGGTGTTGTTAAGCGTTAAAACAACATCACCATTAGCAGAAATTGTATTTGGTGAAAACGAGGCTGAAACTCCTGCAGGCTGTCCTGAAAGAACGAATGATGTAGCTCCTGTAAATCCTCCATAGGTTGTATAAGGAATGTTATAAGACACTGTATTTCCGGTACAAATTTGTTTGTTTTGTTGCTCAGCTACACCATTAAAAGCTACAGCAAAATTGGCTGTTGGTGCTACAATTGAGAAATTAGCATTTGAAATATCATAAAAAATATGCTTATATCCTTTTACCATAATACGATTGGTAGTACCAACATTATTAGGCACAGTAATAATTTCAGAACCGTCATTAGGAACTTTACTTGCCAACTGTATCGGATAAGTTAAACCTCCATCTGTTGAAAGAAAAATATCAACATATTGTGCATTAACACCATTGGTTGTTGTTCCGGCTACAGCCCAAGTCACCGTTTGATTGGTTCCAACTGCCCAACTAACAGCCGTATTGGGTGCTGACACCAAAAACGGTCCGGATACAGCATCAACATTAACTGTAATTGCATCTGAATTGGTTTGACCCGAACCTAGAAAATTATCTCTAACCGTTAAAACAAAATTTAATGTTCTGGCCACTGAACTCAGTGCTTCCACAGTAATTTCTGTTCCTTGAGTGGTTGATTGATTGGCTATTACTCTGGATAATCGAGGAAAATAACGTAGTGGTGAAGATACCGGATCGTATGAGCGCCAGTTTGGCCCGCCTGTTTTAGTAGCGGAAGCAGCACTAGCCGCACCGGTTTGATCGGTAGCCGTGTCATTTTGTTCCCAACAATAAGTCAATGCATCTCCGTTCCCATCTGAGGCTACACCTGTTAAAACAAAAGGTGTGCTTTTAGGAATGGTATAATCCAAACCGGCGTTAACC
The DNA here is from genome assembly GCF_044373165.1 of Flavobacterium sp. Taxonomy (GTDB): domain Bacteria; phylum Bacteroidota; class Bacteroidia; order Flavobacteriales; family Flavobacteriaceae; genus Flavobacterium. The sequence continues at coordinate 23,008 of NZ_JBILQL010000018.1, read as the reverse complement.
ACCGGAGTAATATTTGATAGTGTCACTCTGGTTGGACAGGTTTTACCAACCATATTGTCCTGAATTTGTTTTATGGATGCATAAACAAAATAATCATCTGAATTATTTTGGACGTCCTGTGCTGTAATTCCAGCATAAGCCATAATAGTTGAGCCGGAACCCGGTTCAACATTCACTCCGGAGCCTTCTACATTGCTTGAAAAAGTGTGATTCCCACCAAATTGATGTCCTAATTCATGCGCTACATAATCAATATCAAAAGTATCTCCCATTGGAACTCCATTAGAAGGTGATGTAATACCGCTTCCTTTGATACCATCTACACAAACACAACCGATACAGCCTGCATTTCCGCCACCGCCAGTGGAACCAAACATATGTCCAACATCATAATTATCTTCTCCAATTATATTGGATAGTGTACTTTGAAGTTGCCCATTCCAATTACCCATAGTTGTATACGGATCGTTTGCTGCATTGGTGAAAACCACCAAGTTGTTATTGGCAATTATATTCATATGAATGGATAAATCTCTTTCAAAAACACCATTCACTCGAGTCATTGTTGCATTCATAGCTGCTAAAGCACCCGCAACAGTTCCGCCAAAATAAGTCGCGTACTCACCGTTACATGACAAGGCTAACCTAAATAACAGTAACTCTCCTGAACTCGACATTGGTGTTTGAGCATTTTGCTGTCTTTGTAAACTGTGCGACAACGAATTATCTTCAGTAGAACACGTAAAAGGCAAAGCGCCTTTATCTCGACTTGATTCATAAACCGCATAAACCAATCCATCAGTTGAATAAGGCTCTATAAATTCATTTCTTTTATCCGTTCTGAAAACCATTACCTGAATCCCTGAATCGTCAACACTCAATCTAACTTGAGCCTTTTTGTCGTCAATTCCAACTCCTATGTATGACCTAATGTTTGGAAATTGAGCTTGCAACTCCGGAGCAAAGTTTGAAAATTCAAACATTTGAAATCTTTCAATCCCACCGTTTACATTCGGAATGGTAATAATTGTACTTGATTGATTGGTTAATAAACGATTGGGCGCAGTTTGTAAAATTGATTTTAACGCAGCTATGTTGGATGTAAAAAGTTTAAACTCTTTTGGAAAATTGGAACGTTCTACCTGCTTTAAAGGCACAATATTTTGTCCTGATGATTTTTCCCAATTGTTTTGCTGGGCAAAAGTTATGGTTTGCAGCAACAAGAATAAAAAGGTAATTTTTTTCATTACTAATTGTTAGTTTTTAGAATTTAGTGTTAGTTTATTGTAGACTGTAAAAATAAATTATTTTTTTGCAAATCAAATTATTAGAGACAAGTTTATGTGTTTTTGTTTTTCGTAGGAATGTTTTAAGGATATCCGTTACTTTGTTACATGAAAAAAGCACTACAAAATAAAGTTTTTCTTTCGGCAGTCAAGTTGCTTATTGTATTGCTCTCATTTTATTTTATCTATAACGAATTAAACAATAATAATCAATTAAACTGGGAAAAATTCTTTGACTTACTTCATCGAAAATGGAGTGTACTCGGAATGCTCTTTTTGCTTTCCTTTAGTATTGCCAATCGGTATTTGGAAATTTTAAAGTGGCAAAATTTGGTTAATTTTCTAAAACCAATTACTGTAAGCGAAGCCGCCAAACAAGTGCTAAGTGCTTTGACTGCAGGAATTTTTACTCCTAACGGTTTAGGAGAATACGCCGGAAAAGCACTTTATTTCAACCAAAAGAATACTAAAAAAATCATTTTCTTAAATCTGATTTGCAATGGCATTCAAATGATATTAACTGTAATTTTCGGAACAATCGGTCTTTGGATTTTAGGCTATTATTACTGGGTTATTGGAATTACAGCAATGGTGCTGCTCTTTTTTGGTTTTGGCTTTATAACCAAATCTATTAAAATCAAAGGCTATTCGATTGAAAAATTGTTAGTCAAAATCAATGAAATACCCAAAAGCATTCACTTTAAAAACATCCTTTTAGCCATTGGTCGTTACTTGGTTTTTTCCCATCAATATTATTTTTTATTTGTGGCATTTGATGTAGATTTACCTTACCCAACTTTAATGGCTTCGATTGCGTCAGTATATTTTTTAGCTTCTTCATTGCCCAGTTTTCAGTTTTTAGACTTTGCCGTTAAAGGAAGTGTAGCGTTGTTTTTCTTTGAGCCACTGGGTATAAACGAATGGATAGTTGTTTTTATTGCTACTTTAATGTGGTTTTTGAATGTTGTTTTGCCCGTTGTTATCGGGAGTTATTTTGTTTTAAAATTCAAACCTAAATGGAATTAATAATTGTATTACTGTATTTGATTTTATCGATTTATATCGTTCTGATTCTTCAATTGATTTTAGGGTACAATAAAGTCAACTCTTTTAAAGCAACTAGCCATGAACCCAAAACAGCTTTTACTATTATAGTGCCGTTTCGCAATGAAGAAAAGAATTTACCAAAACTGTTGGCGTCTTTCTCTAAATTGAATTACCCGCATGAATTGATTGAAATCATCATGGTGGATGATTTTTCAACCGACTTGTCGGAACGGATTTGCATTCGTTGGCGAATGGAACACGATACTATCGACACTACACTTTTGGAGAATTTAAGATTATCCGATTCTCCCAAGAAAGATGCCATAGCTAGAGCCATACCAATCGTTAAACACAATTGGATTATTACTACCGATGCAGATTGTATGGTGCCCAAAAAATGGTTGCTAACCTTAGACGAATACATCCAAAAACACCAGCCTGAAATGATTGTTGGCGCCGTAGTCTATAAAGTAAAAAACAATTGGTTTCACCATTTTCAACAATTGGATTTATTGAGTTTGCAAGGCGCAACCATAGGCAGTTTCGGATTGGGCAAACCCTTCATGTGTAACGGGGCTAACTTTGCTTACACTAAAAAGCTCTTTACGGAACTGGACGGTTTTAACGGCAACCAAAACAGGGCAAGTGGCGATGATGTGTTCTTGTTGCAAAAGGCCGTAAAAAAACACCCTGAAAAAGTTCACTATTTGAAGCACTCAGAAAACATAGTCAAAACCAAACCCGAAAATGATTTGTTCGATTTTTTCCAACAACGTGTGCGTTGGGCGAGTAAAACCTCAGGTTACCAAAGTACTTATGCTAAGTTTTTGGCGGTGGTAGTATTGTTGATGAATCTGAGTTTGGTTGGGAGTTTGTGGTTTGTGATTTGCAATTGTTTAAATCCCAGTATATGGTTGGGTGTGTTTTCGGCTAAGTATATAGTAGATTACATGCTCCTATACAAAACCAATAAGTATTTGCGCAAAGGCAAATGGATTTTACCTTTAACAACCTCTTTACTGTATCCTATTTACTCGAGTTTGGTTGGAATTTATTCTTTCTTTGGGGGATTTTCGTGGAAAGGCAGACAATATAACCGATAGTTGTAATGACAAGAAAGACCTTCCTTGTCAATTTATTCTTGCTTAATAATAACCGGAAGGACAAATTGTGTTTTTACCGGTATGCCTCGTTTTAGTGCCGGATTGACTTTGGGAAAATCAACCAATCGCATGCGTAGGATGCTATCAATTTTAATCGTATCATAAGCCACTGAATCTTTAGGGAATTCGGGTTTAAATTCTAAGGTAGCATCAGGTAAAACCGTGACTCTTACTTCAATCGTATCCAATTTCGGAAACAACGTAGCTAAGGTGTCTACAGCCAATTTTTGCTCAATGGTAGCCGTTAAAAAATCAAAAAAACATTGTTTGCGAAGATTAGCATCTGTTAGGGTTTCACAGTCGCTTACTGATGGGTATTCATCGACTTCCTTCCAATTGATTTCTCTCATTTGCTGTTCGAGCAATTCCTGTTCCGAAGGCACTTTCTTCTCCAGATATTGGCAGGAAAAACAAACCGTCAGTAGGGTTAAAACCAGTGCTTTTTTCATGAATGAATTGGGTCGATTAACAGTTTCAAAAATAAGAAATTATATTCACCAAGCTAAGGTTTCCCCAAAAAAGAAAGCCCTCTCGAGAGAAGGCTTTACTTTATGCGGATAGCCAAATTAATCTACTATTAATTTTTTGATAACTTTCTGATTGGTATCAGTGGTGACTTCTATCAGATACATGCCTTTGGACACGGCAGATAAATCTATCGTTTGAGTGGACACGTTTGCTGATTTTTGAGAGAAAACTGTTTTTCCTAATACATCATATACCACTATACCGGAAATGGTTGAAGTACCACGAACACTCACAGTTAACCTATCGGCAACCGGATTCGGGTAAAACACAAAATCGTTGTTTTCAAATTCATCCACGCCTAATTGCTGAACAAACTCGGTATTGAAAGTATTGGTAATAATCGGCGGATTAAAGTCGAAATAAATCGAAGCAGTATTTGGAATAACATCCCCAACCGCATAACCCAGCATTGGTTTGATTTGGAAAGTGATGTAACCTTTGCCAATATTAGTATCGGCAACAGATGGCGGCAATTGAATATCCTCAAAAATCCAATTGACATTATGGTCTACTCTATCCATAACATACGAATGACTGGCACTGATCATACGGATGGTATTCAGATCCAAGCCGTCATCTAAAACATCATTGACTCTGACCTTTTCAGCATTGGCCGTTCCGGTGTTTTCAAATCGAATGGTATACGTAAGATAATCATTTGCCGTAAATGAAGCATGCAAGATTCTCTCGCCATGGGCTTCCATTTTATCGTTCGGGTCATAAGCTCCGATAATTATTTGGGTGTTGGTAGCCGAATTATTCTCCGGCACTACATCTCCGATTAATGGAACTATCGAGGCAGTATTGGTTAGCAAACCGCCAATAGTTACGATCGGAATTGTTGGTACTTGTAAAGTTACTGTCATTTCCCTCGACTCAAACGGCAGTAAATTACTAAAGCTATAAGTAAAGCCATTGGTAATTGGTGTAGTTCCCGATTGCGTATTGGTTAAAATGGAAACCAAAGCATCATGATTGAAAGTTAGTGTTCCTGAAGCTATGGTTTGATTGCCGTTATTGGTGTACACTATCTTATACGTATAATTAAACCCCGGTCTAGGCGCATCTAACGGAACAATATGCACTGCCAAATCATTGTAGGGTTGTGTTATGGTAATGGGAAAGTTATAGGTTTGTAATCCGGCACCAATAACTACCTGAACATTGCTGTAAGACGAAGTTGAAATACCATAAGAAGCCAAATAGTTCGGATCGATGGCATAGCTTAAATCATAGGAATTTGATCCGTTAGTATCATAAATATTGTAGTAACCGGTTGGTGTAACTATGTTGTGAATATTGCCACTATTGTTGATTTCATAAGTAAATTGTCCTAAAGGAAAATTTTGCTCACCATTCTCTTGCGTTCCGTTATTATTGACATCCAAAAAGGCATTTAATCGGAGACCTGAACAGTCAATAGCTCCGGTTGACCCCGACATTTCTGATATTTTAATAAAACCGGATTGATTGCTGAAATTGGTAACCATCAACAAATAAAACTGTCCGGGTTGAGCATTGGTAATCACTGCATTTTCAGTGGCTGATGCAGAATAACTGCAACTTACAATATTATTGGGTGTTAATTGTCCGGCGCAAGGAGTAACAGGATCCGTGAATGGTCCGAATATGACATAATCAGCATCCAAGTTAGCTATAGAAACATTGGAAACTGTACTTTGCTGTATCAAGAGATTGATAGTTCCGGCCTGACTGATGGGTAAATAAAACCAAGTCGGATTTGGAGTAGTTTGAAGACAACCGTAAGAACCTGTTGAAGTCAAACTTGTTGTGTTTTGAAAAACTGTCCCCAGTGAGTTACAAAGTGAATTGGCTTGAGCACAAGTATAGGCCACGTTACAATTGGCAAAAGCTTGTATTTGGAAAGTATAAATATTGTCACAATTATCAGTCACTATCTCTCTTACAAAAACTGAAGTGATTTGATTTTGAATACTAATATTTAAAGCAGATGGATTATTAAACGGTACCACTTGATTTTGGGCGTTAGCCAAACTTGGATAATATTCTAATGGATTTGTACCGTTAATTTGAGCCTGAATTGCTGTTAAATCAAATGTCACTACACCATCATTATTATCATCACACTGTTGCATATTATTTAAGGTAGTAGTTACTCCTGAAAATGTTTCTACAATTAAAGAGAATCCAAAAATCTGATAAGCTTGAGTAGCATTGTTTGCTAAACGGGCAAATACAGCCTGAGAAGTCGTTGTACAATAAGTTGTTGTCAGAGCATTAACACCGTTTTGAGCATCTGCTTGCGAATTGTGATAGGTTACAGTATAATCAGCAGGATTTAAAGTATTGATAATAAAGATAGTGTTTGGGTTTAAATCAAAACAAGCTTGATTGTTACTTCCCAAACATTGTCTCAAATCTACAGGTTGACCGGCTTCAACCAAACAAGGTAAAGTAGAAGTCGTAAGGGAAACCCAGCTGCTTAAATTGGCCGAGTTACAAAATGTTCTGATGTAAATATCATAAGAAGTTCCACAAGACAATCCGCTAATTACATAAGGGCTGGTTGCGGCATAAAAAGCTACGGTATTATTGGTAGGTGGAGGGCTTCCGGCCGGCAATATCACAATTGAAGATTGTGTTATAGCTCCGTCATTAGTCCAACTTAAAACCAATGTTGTCAAATCAACCGAACTCACCTCAAAACTCGTTGGCGGATTACAGGTATTACCGCCTCCACAATCAATCGTCACCAATTCAATCGTGCCAACAGCAAAACAACCTGTTACTGGATTTTCCAATCTGTAAAAAACCGGCGGTTGTATTGGTAAAGCAGATTGACTGATGTAACAAGTTGGATTAGCAATTTGACCCGCATTGTTTTGTGCATCAGACTGTGTAACGAAATACGATACTATAAAACCCGGTATCCCTTGCCCTATTTGACCTTCCACACTAGTCAAATCCCAACACGGAAAACTGGTGATTAAACTGGCGCAATTGACAACAGTCACAGTTTGGGCTTCCGGCGTTGGATTAACCGTTAAATTATAGGTCAAAATCGTAACTTCATTAGTGGCATTGGCAACTATTCTGGCAAAAATTACTTGTGCATTAGGAGCAATATTAAAATACGGACTTGACAATGCATTGACCCCGACAGTGGCATCTGTTTGTGTCTCGTGATGGGTTATCACATACTCTTGTGGATTTAAATTTCCCAAGATTTCAAACGAAATTTCTCCTAACCAAAAGTCCGCAATCCCATCATTATTATCATCACAGACATTGTTGAATTGTGTCGGCTGATTAAAATTTTGGGCTACTAAAAAAGAAGTGGTAAAGAGTAAAATAAAGGTGAGTAATTGGTTTTTCATAATGGTAATTGGTTTTTGATTGATGTTGTCTCGTTAAAAAATCAAATAAAGACAACGCAATGTACAAAATTACAAGCAATTACAACTTCAAACACAAAACATTTGAAAAGGAAATCAAAATCGAAAAAACATAACTTCTATAAAGCAAAAAAGCCATCTCGTTATAAAACGAGAAAGCTTTTCATTGGTCTAACTACTAAACCTGCTACGAGTTACAAAGTCGTAGCGAAACAACACAACTAATTTTGAATGACCTGTTGAAACTTTTGAGAAGTTAAAAGGTGCATTTCGTTTGCTTTTTTGGAACCTAAAATAGATCCTTTAAAAGAATCTTATTTTGGGCAAAAAAGGTTTTCGTTTCCGAAAACCTTTCCCAATTTTAGCGGTCTGGACGGGACTCGAACCCGCGACCCCATGCGTGACAGGCATGTATTCTAACCAACTGAACTACCAAACCATCGCTTTATTGCGGTTGCAAATATACAACTGATTTTCTATTCTGCAACTTTTTTTTGCTAAAAAAACAAAAACAGTTTTTGAGACTTAACCAAACATTTGTTTTTCAACCAAGTATGTCGTTAAAATTTTCTCAAAACTTTCTTCCACCGCTACTGGCACGTACTTAATTTTGTTTTGAGCACAAGTTAAGGCCAATGCTTTAAAATAAGCAGCCACTTTTTCTTCATAGGCTTCTTTGATGCTGTCGGCAAAAATATTAATCTGTTCTCCTGTTTCTAAATCGATAAATTTGCGCGGGGCATTATCAAAATCGAAGTTGACTTCGGTTTGCTTATCGATGACATGAAAAACCACTACCCGGTGTTTGTTGTGTTTCAAATGTTGTAGGGCATTGAACAAGGCTTCGGTTTTGCCATCATTAGCCGTTGGATTGAACATGTCCGTAAACAAGATGATCATAGAACGGCGGTGCATTTTTTCAGCTATCTGGTGTAAAAAGGTAACTGTATCCGTGCTTTTAGCCGATTTAGAATTTTCCAACAAATCTTCCAGTTTATTGAGTATCATGCGATGGTGGCGATCACTGCCTTTTTCGGGCGCGTAATATTCGTAAGTATCCGAATAAACACTGAGTCCGACAGCATCTCTTTGCTTTTTGAGCAAGTTCATTAAAACGGCAGAAGCCAGTACCGAAAAACCGATTTTGTTGTGGTAAAAAGGTTGATTGGAAGTCAACTTTGGGTAATGCATGGAAGAAGAATTGTCGATAATCAAATGACAACGCAAATTGGTTTCTTCCTCGAATCGCTTGGTGTACAAACGATCGGTTTTGGCGAATAATTTCCAATCGATATGCTTGGTGCTTTCGCCGGTGTTGTATACTTTATGTTCGGCAAACTCGGCTGAAAAACCGTGAAAAGGCGATTTGTGCATACCCGAAATAAAGCCTTCCACGACTTGATTGGCCAGCAATTCCAAATGCTTGAAACCGGAAACGAGTTCTTTTTGTTCTTCAATCTTCATAAATCAAATATAACCAATTGAAGGATTTGAAAATTTGAAAATTTGAAAATTTTAACAGCTGTTGTTTAAAAATTATTAACGGACTGTCTAGCCCCGAGGGAGTCTCGTCTAAAGACGAGACGGACTGCGTGAGGAGTTTTCCTAAACAAGGCAGATGCCGTGCTCCAGAAAATAAAAAAAGCCTAACTTGCGTTAGACCTTAGTTTCTTTTTCACGGTATTTTACAACAAAGCGTCGATAGCGTCGGTGTAGGTTTTTTTAGGCGCAACGCCTACCTGACGACCTACCACTTCACCATTTTGGAAAACCAAAACCGTCGGAATGTTACGCACACCGTATTTGGCAGCGAACTCCTGATTGGCATCTACATCTACTTTACCTACTATTGCTTTGCCTTCATATTCTGAGGAAATTTCGTCGATTACCGGTCCAACCATACGACAAGGTCCACACCAAGCTGCCCAAAAATCAACCACTACCGGTTTGTCTGCTTTTAATACTACTTCATCAAAAGTAGCATCTGTAATTGCTAAAGCCATATTGTGTATTTTTAAATTACTTTATTATTTTCGCCAAAATTAGGCAATTTATTTGATTATAAAATGTTAAAAAAATCAGTTTTGGCTATTAACTCATTGCCAGAATCGATTTTTAGTTGAGACTGAACTTTACGTTCATTTTTTCTAACTCCGACAACAGTTCGTTGGAGATTCGGATTTTCAATTTGCGACTCGGTAACGAAATTCGAGTGGCTACTTGCAACTGTTCTTCTATTATCGGAATATCAACTTCAACTTCTTCAGGATTATCGGTATCGACAATTATCTCATCCTCTGCTATAGTTTTGGGCAACGGTGCAATCGGTTTGAGTACTTTTTCAAATTCCACGACATCAAAAGACACCGTATGATCGCCTTTGTTGGCGGTAAACAATTGGTTGAGCTTTTGGATAAACTCTGCTTGTAATTCGTGGATGTCCATTTGGATGCTCAACTTTTTGGCAAACTGCGGCAATACATCCTGCAATTGTTTTACATCGGTGAATTGTAGTCGCGGTTCTGATTTTTTCCCGGTTTCACGGTTCACCCAACCGTCTTTTACCATAACTTTAAAATACACAAATTGGTTATTCACTAGGAAATGGCGAAACTTTAAATAGTCTTCGTCGAAGATTCTGAATTCATGACTTTCGTCGTAACCCTCTAAAGTAAACATGGCCCAATCTTTTCCGTTTTTGGCGGTTTTGTATTGCACATTGGTTACGATACCGGCGAAAGTGAGTGTTTTGCCCACAAAATTGTTGAGATTTTTCAGGTTCTCTAATTTGCTGTTGCAGAAGTATTTCATTTCGAATTTAAAATCATCCAACGGATGACCGGAAATATAAATACCAACGACTTCTTTTTCTTTGGCCAACTTTTCCATCGTACTCCAATCTTCGCAGGGCGGAACAGTTGGTTCGGCTATTTGCACATCGCTGGCATCACCGAATAAGCTGACTTGCGACGAATTTTCGTTTTCCTGAAACTTGGCGCCGTAACGCATGGCTTTTTCGTAGAACGTGATGTTATCGCCGTCGGTGTGGAAATATTGGGCGCGATGCGTTTCCGTAAAACAATCGAATCCACCGGCTAAGGCTAAGTTTTCGAAGGCTTTTTTATTGGCGGCGCGCAAGTCAATACGTTTGGCTAAATCAAAAATCGATTTGTAGTGGCCTTCTTTACGGTTGTCGACTATGGTTTGTACGGCGCCCATTCCAACGCCTTTAATCGCTCCCATTCCGAAACGAACAGCGTAGTTTTCGTTTACGGTGAATTTGTAATAACTCTCATTTACATCCGGACCGAGAACTTGCAAGCCCATTCGCTTACATTCTTCCATAAAGAAGGAGACTTGCTTGATGTCGTTCATGTTATTAGACAGTACCGCCGCCATGTATTCGGCCGGATAATGTGCTTTGAGATAAGCCGTTTGGTAGGCAATCCAAGCGTAGCAAGTGGAGTGCGATTTGTTAAAGGCGTACTGCGCAAAAGCTTCCCAATCTTTCCATATTTTTTCTAGTTTTTCGGCATCGTGTCCATTCGCCACTGCTTGATCGATGAATTTAGATTTCATTTTATCCAACACATCTTTCTGCTTTTTACCCATGGCCTTTCGCAGTACGTCGGCATCACCTTTAGAGAAACCGGCTAATTTTTGCGACAAAAGCATTACCTGCTCTTGGTAAACGGTAATCCCGTAGGTATCTTTTAGATATTCTTCGCAGGCTTCTAAATCGTATACAATGGGTTCTTCTCCGTTTTTACGTCGCACGAAAGACGGAATATATTCGAGCGGTCCCGGACGATAGAGCGCATTCATCGCAATCAAATCTCCGAAAACGGTGGGTTTCAAATCTTTTAAATACTTCTGCATTCCGGGCGACTCGTATTGGAATATCCCAACCGTTTCTCCTCTTTGGAACAACTCGTAGGTCTTTACGTCATCGATTGGGAACGCATCCGGATCAAGTTCTACACCGGTGCGGTATTTTACTAATTTGACGGTGTCTTTAATTAAGGTTAGGGTTTTCAATCCTAAGAAGTCCATTTTAAGCAATCCGGCACTTTCTACCACCGAGTTATCAAACTGCGTGACATACAAATCCGAATCCTTGGCCGTGGCTACCGGAACAAAATTGGTAATATCATCCGGTGTGATAATTACACCACAAGCGTGAATTCCGGTGTTGCGCAGATTACCTTCCAGGATTTTGGCTTGCTGAATGGTTTCACTGCCTAAGTCGTTGCCGTTGGCAAGTTCTATCAACTCTTTGACTTTATCAAACTCTTCGGCTCTGAGTGCGGCTTTGAGTTTGTCATTATCAAGGGTAAATATTTTGGCCAAATTCAAGGTCGTCGGAATCAACTTGGCAATTTTATCGGCTTCAAACAAAGGCAAATCGAGCACACGAGCGGTATCACGGACTGAGGATTTGGCAGCCATCGTACCGTAAGTAATAATTTGGGCTACTTGTTTGGAACCGTATTTGTTGATTACATAATCCATTACACGACTTCGGCCTTCATCGTCAAAGTCGATATCGATATCGGGCATCGACACACGATCGGGATTAAGGAAACGCTCAAAAAGCAAGTCGTACAATAACGGGTCGATATTAGTAATACCCAAACAATAGGCAACTACGGAACCTGCTGCCGAACCACGCCCGGGACCAACAGAAACGTCCATACTTCTAGCCGCTGCGATGAAATCTTGTACAATCAAAAAGTAACCCGGATACCCGGTGTTTTCAATGGTTTTTAATTCGAAATCCAGTCGTTCCTGAATTTCAGGCGTGATGTCACCGTATCGCTTTTTGGCTCCTTCTTGAGTAAGGTAAGCCAAGTATTTGTTTTCCCCGCGTTTACCGCCGTCAATTGCATCTTCAGGCACTACGAATTCTTCGGGTATGTCGAATTTAGGCAAGAGTACTTCTCTCGATAAATCGTATATCTCAATTTTATTGACAATTTCTTCAGTGGTGACGATAGCTTCGGGCAAATCGTGGAAGAGCTTTTTCATTTCTTCACCCGATTTGAAATAGTACTCTTGGTTGTTAAAACCGTAGCGATAACCTCGCCCGCGACCTATAGGCGTAGATTGTTTTTCGCCATCGCGAACACAAAGTAAAATATCGTGAGCGTTGGCATCTTCTTTATTAATATAGAAAACATTATTGGTCGCCACCGTTTTCACACTGTGCTTTTTGGCTAAAGAAATAAGTGAAGTATTCACCCTATTTTCATCTTCTTGATTGTGGCGCATTAACTCGATGTAGAAATCTTCACCGAATTGTTCTTTCCACCAAACAAGTGCTTCTTCGGCTTGGTTTTCGCCTATATTCAAAACTTTACTCGGAATTTCTCCATAAAGGTTTCCGGAAAGCACGATGATGTCTTCTTTGTATTGTTGGATGACTTTTTTGTCGATTCTCGGCACATAATAAAAGCCTTCGGTATAGGCGATAGATGATAATTTGGCCAAATTATGATAGCCTTTTTTGGTTTTAGCCAAAAAGACAATTTGGTAACCATTGTCTTTACGAGATTTGTCTTTTAAATCATCACAAACAAAAAACTCGCAACCTACAATGGGTTTAACAATGGTTTCTGTAGGTGTTTCTCCGTTTTCTTCGGCTTCTTTGTTTTTGGCTTGTGCCGATTTGTTGTGGTACAAAATATCCCTCACAAAATGAAAAGCGCCCATCAAATTGGCGTGATCGGTCATGGCCACCGCCGGCATTTTGTTTTGTACAGCGGCATTCACCAAATCTTTCACACTGATGGTAGATTGCAACACAGAGAATTGCGTATGATTGTGCAAATGAACAAACTCAATACCAGCAACATTGTGGTGGATTTGTTGTTTGCCATCCGATGGTGCTGCTACTTCTTGAGGTTGCAATTGCTTTCTGATTTCCTCTGAAGCCTGTTTCAGATTGAGGTGTTTCAATCCGATGAGCTGGATTTCCTTAGGATTGTTTTCATCAAATTCTCTGAAATAATCCGCAGGAACGTCGAGTTCTTCTTTGGTAAAAACCTGTCTTCTGATTAGCTCTAAGAAGCAACGTGTTGTGGCTTCAACGTCGGCTGTAGCATTGTGGGCTTCGGCAAACGGCACATTGAAAAGATAACTGTGCAGCTCTGTTAGCGTAGGCAATTTAAACTTTCCGCCTCGACCGCCGGGTAATTTCAATAATTCAGCCGTGACTTCAGTACAAGTATCTAAAACCGGCAAGGTTGCCATAGGAGAATTCACTCCCAATCGGTAAAACTCGCAACCCATAATATTGACATCAAAGCCAACGTTTTGTCCTACTATAAATTTGGCTTTCGACAGCGCAATATTGAATTTTTCTAAAACCTCCAATAAAGGAACGCCTTGGTTTTGAGCCAATTCGGTTGAAATTCCGTGAATTCTTTCGGCATCATATGGTATATTAAACCCTTCCGGCTTCACTAAATAATCCTGATGTTCGATAAGATTACCCATAGCGTCGTGCAATTGCCAGGCAATTTGTATACAACGAGGCCAATTATCAGTATCGGAAATAGGTGCTGCCCAATTGCGGGGCAAACCGGTAGTTTCGGTATCGAAAATTAAATACATAGTGAAATCCCAAAGTTAAAATTCCAAATTCTGTGGTGCATTTGGGCAAAAGAGCCACTTTCGGAACAGTTTCAAAAATACGTTTTCAGACTAAGGAAATCAACTTTAGTTATCAACAAAAAAACCACCCGAAACATCGAATGGTTTTAAATTATAAAAAGCGTTTTCTGAATTAGTATCTTCCGCCGCTGTTTCTATCGTTGTATCCGCCACGAGAATTTCCACCTCCGTTGTAACCACCACGGTTATTGTTGAAGCTTCTTCTTTCGCCTTCCGGTTTTGGCTCTGATTTATTTACCACTATAGTTCTACCGCTAACCGTAGCACCATTTAACTCATCGATTGCTTTTTGAGCTTCCGCATCATTTTCCATTTCAACAAAACCGAATCCTTTACTTCTTCCGGTAAATTTATCAGTGATGATTTTTACGGAATTAACCGTTCCATAGACTTCAAAAGAATCTCTTAAATCTGCTTCGTCTATACTAAACGGAAGACTCCCAACAAAAATATTCATATTTTAAATTTTAAATTTTGACAAAGGTAACCTTTAATGAAACGCAAAACACTATAAATTTGAAAAATTCTCAATAAATAAAAAAAGCCGTCTGTTGACGGCTTATTATATTGAATGAACTGATAATTAAAGAGATGGAAAAACAGGTATTTTATAAAACTCTCCGTATTGGAAGTTTAAAATCGGACCGCCAAAAGGACTGTTATTGGCATTAGCCGCATTGAATTTAAAGGTACCTGAAACAGTCATATTGACATCATCATATTCCGTGATTTTGATTTCACCGTTACTGTTTTGTACATTTTGCACTCGGAATCTACAATTAAGATTGCCACCGGAAACGGTAATTATGTCTCCTGCCACATAGAAATTCCCTCGTGAAACGAGAGACAAACTTGTAACAACCCCTGAAGCATTGGCTACAACGCTAACGGTCAAACCGCTCCCTGAACCACCGGTAGTTATCACAGAATTGCCACTGCTGTAACCTGTTCCCCCGGAAATCAAATTAATATTGCTAACCGGACCCGGCACGGCTACCGTAGCATACTCTAATGCTACATTATCAATGGTTGAAGAATAAGTTGCCGAATTATTCACATTAGTAGTTCCTAAAATGTAAGTACCCTCATTAGTACTACTAGTATTTAAAGTTAAGGTTTCAAACTCGGTTAAAGCTTCAATAGAAAGTCTTCCGTTAGCATTCAAGTAGGCTCTGGTTTCACCGGATGTCCAAAAAACATCATCTTTCAATCCTTGCAAACCGGGATTGCTAAATTTGACATCATCTTGACAAGAGGTCATGGCTACGGCTATAAAAATTAGGGACAAAATTCTTTTCATTTTTTCAATGTATTTCTCCACAAAAATAACTTTTTAATGTAAAAATGCTAATTAAATTTTAAAAAAATAACGTTAAAGTTAGTCATGACAAGGAGTTGACTGTAAAAATATAATTTTCAATTAGTTTGTTTGTAAAAAATAACTATCTTTGCGCCCTTAAATAACCGAGGTCGAGTACCTCAAATTAATCAAAAAGATTATGTCAGTAAAAATTAGATTACAAAGACACGGAAAAAAAGGGAAACCTTTTTATTGGATCGTAGCTGCTGATGCTCGTTCAAAAAGAGATGGTAAATTCTTAGAAAAATTAGGCGTTTACAATCCAAACACCAATCCTGCCACTATTGATTTAAACCTTGACCAAGCGGTTCAATGGTTACACAATGGTGCACAACCAACCGATACTGCAAGAGCTATCCTTTCTTACAAAGGTGCTTTGATGAAACACCACCTTGACGGAGGCGTTCGCAAAGGTGCTTTGACACAAGAACAAGCCGATGCTAAATTGGCTAAATGGTTAGATGAAAAAGCTAACAAAGTAACGGCTAAAAAAGAAGGTTTATCAAAAGCACAAGAAGCAGCTAAAGCAAAAGCTTTAAAAGCTGAAAAAGAAGCTAATGACAAACGTGCTGCCGCTGCTGTTGAAGCTGCCAAAGTTGAAGAAGAAGTAGCTGAAGAAGTGGCTGTTGAAGAAACTGCAGCAGAAGAAACTCCTGAAGTTGTGGCTGAAGTAGCTGTTGAAGAAACTGTAGCAGAAGAAACTCCTGCTGCTGAAGAAGCTCCTGAAGTAGTAGCTGAAGAAGCTCCGGCTGCCGAAGAAGCAAGCGAAGAAACAGAAGCTTAACATTTTAGGCAATCATGCGTAAAGAAGATTGTTTCTATTTAGGTAAAATTGCCAAAAAGTTTAGTTTCAAAGGGGAAGTCCTACTCTATTTAGACACCGACGAACCCGAATTATATGAAGATATGGAATCAGTATTTGTTGAATTCAACAAAGATCTGATTCCATTTTTTATTGAAAACAGCAACCTGCACAAAAACGATTTCCTTCGCGTAAAGTTTGAAGATGTTGATTCGGAAGAAGAAGCCGACAAAATGATTGGCTGTGAAATTTATCTTCCTTTAAACATGTTGCCTAAATTAGAAGGCAACAAATTTTATTTTCACGAAGTCATTGGTTTTGAAATCGAAGACAAACGCCTTGGGGTTTTTGGCAAAATCGTTTCTATCAATGACAGTTCAGCCCAACCGCTTTTTGAAGTGGTTAACGGTTCGGTAGAAATACTAGTTCCCATGATTGATCAATTCTTGGTTAAAATCGACCGAGAAAACAAAAAGGTTATCATGGATTTACCGGAAGGTCTAATCGAAATGTATCTTTAGGAGCTATTTCCCGCTTTCCGCGCTACATGGTAGCCAGCTCCAATCGGGGCTAGAAATTCGCCTTTAATGCCATGCCTCAGCGTAAAAAAAACATCCTTAAAAATACCTGAAGCCCACTGGGTTTCCTCCTCTTAATCTCAAATGTTCCAATTCAAACAATTTTCCATACAACAAGACCGCTGCGCAATGAAAGTCGGCACCGATGGTGTTTTACTTGGTGCTTGGACGCCTATTGACCATAAACCGTTTTCGGTTTTAGACATTGGCTCAGGAACCGGATTAGTAGCGTTGATGTTAGCCCAAAGATGCCATGCCGTGCAAATTGACGCCATTGAAATAGATGAAAATGCCTTTGAACAATGCGTAGACAATTTTGAAAATTCGCCTTGGAACGACCGTTTGTTTTGTTTTCATGCATCGCTCGATGCTTTTATGGATGACTTAGAAGATGAGGAGTATGATTTGATTGTTTCCAATCCGCCGTTTTACAGCGAAGATTATAAAACCGAAAATGAATCGAGAGATTTAGCCCGTTTTCAAGACGCTTTGCCTTTTGAAGATTTAGTGGAAGCCGCTTCGGTACTGCTTACTGAAACAGGTGTTTTGGCGGTAATTGTTCCGCACAAAGAGGAAGACAGATTGATTGCTTTGGCCAAAGCCTGTGATTTGTTCCCGCTCCAAATTACCCGCGTAAAAGGCACACCGACAACCGAAATCAAAAGAAGCTTGTTGGCATTTTCGTTTACCAAAACTACCGACTTCCCTATTGATGAATTGGTCATTGAAACCGAAAGACACCAATATACAGCAGACTATATTGCATTGACTAAAAATTTCTACCTGAAGATGTGAAATTAATGGCTTTCAATTATTTTGATGGCTTCTTTAATGTACAAATCGGGGTCGAAATTTTTAGCCGATTCTTTTAAAGCAACATCGAGACGAAGCCCATTCTTTTGAACTTCTTTGCCATCAGGATAAAACCCTCCTAAGCCTGTAAAATAAATTTTTGTGGCGTCAGACATAGTGTATTCAACAACATTCATAACTGAACCTGCTGTTTGTTCACCTATTGTAATACAATTTGGCGCTTGTTGAATGGCCATTCCAATATATTCGGCTTTACTCTGTGTCTTTCTGTTGACAAGCAACACCACTTTGCCTTTATAATACTCTCGATTACTGGTACCGGTATTAAATGGATCAGAAATAAACTTTAATAAGCCTTGCCCGTCATATTCTCCGACAGACGGTTGATTCTCCATTGGGAAAAGCACTTTTACAAACTCTTTATTTTTAGGGAAAAGAAATTTCGTGAGGTCACTTTCTTTCATCTCGCTTGGATAATTTCTCAAATCGAGAATAATCCCTTTGGTATTCTTAAAAAGTGTAAAGGCACTTTTAAGTTCATTTTTGGTGATAGAACCCAAATTTACATAACCAATTCCGGGGGCTTCATTTTTGTACTTTTCACTTGAAGAAGCCGAAATCCACTCAGGAAGACTATCTTTTATAGTTTCATACAATTGAATTTTTTTGTTTAGTACAGCCCCACTCTTTTTGAGGACGGTAATGTCTAGTGAGTCACTGTCATTCCAAAGCAAAAAATGACTCCATTTTTTTAAAAAAGTTGGATTTGAAGCCGAAAGCAAGGGTTGCAATCTTTTGTTGTTAACTGTTCCTATGTCTTCTTTATTTATTTTACAAATCACATCTCCTAATTCAATCCCATTCTTTTCCGCTAAAGCTTTGTTTGAAATGTATTGAACCAACAAAGAGTCGTTGATGTTTTTTACAAAAAAAGGCGGTTTGAATTTAAAAAGTTTGTCTGTGATTTGTTTTGATAAATAAAAAGAATGCGAATCATTGAGTTTAGAAATCAATTTAGACTTAGCCATTTCAAATTCAAAATGGGTATTACAATTTAAAAATTCAGTAGTCATTGCATCCAAACAATCCAGCCATTTTTCGGCCATTAAATATTTATTCACATTCCAATAATGAATGGCATTCCAAAAATTAAAAAGCAAAAGCAATCTATGACTTGTTATGGCATGATTAAAATCCTTGAATCCTTTTTCATTGTTAAAAGACAGCATTTTGGTTAAATTGTCTGTCGAGGCATAATAATTAGTAATGTTTGCGTTTTCAGAAATCCCTCTAAGTAAGGTTGTCAATTGCGCTCCAAAAACAGCTTCGTCAATCCAACCGTAGTCAACATTCTTGGTGAATAGTTTACTGGAATTTGCTGCTCTGACTCTAACATTTTTTGTTGGATACTTTGCTAAAAAATCCACTAAAAAACCATTCATCTCCTGCTGATTTTTTACCGAAGCTACTTTGTCACACAAAAGAATAAACTCATTATCCCAAGAGTATTTCCCTTTGCTAATCTCAGGATGATGGTATTTTAACAAACCCCAAACCAATCCTAATTGCTTATACCTATCCCTTTCAAAACTACTTGTTGGCGAAAAACAATGGCTTTGAGAGACGAAAAATAAAATAAAAAAAAGAAATCTCATTGGACTGGAATTTAAAACAATACAAACCTATAGTTTAATAGAAATGCCAACTTTATGTTTAACATAATTTTATAAAGCCGTGCTTGCTAAAATGAAAAAATGGTATTGAACAGCTATTTTGTACAAAATGTAAGCCCACATACATGGTAAAAAAATCTTAATTAACACTACTTTATCAGTTAGCGAAAATGAAAACAGTACTTTAGAGGTTTCATCTTTAACACCTTACTATTGAAGCCAACTCTACTCTTTTTATTTATTATCACTATAACTTCTTGTCTCGCTCAAAACCAAAAAGAGCTGCACGGGAAAATAGTTTGCGAAGGGAAAGGTATTGCTGCAGTCGACTTGGTAAACCTGACTTCTAAAAAAAGCACTACAACCGATTCTCAAGGGCATTTTAGCATTAGCGTAACCGTTGGCGACGAATTGTATATCCTTTCCAAGGAGTATGTCGATTTCAAACTCAAAATTACCGAAATCCACTTCCAAACAAACGCATTGACCATCACCCTAGAAAAGAAACCCATAGTGCTCGAAGATGTTGAAATTGTGAAGAAGTCGAGTTTGAAAGTCCAAATTACACAAGCTGATATAGACGACATAAAATTGAGCAAACAAGTACAAGCCTTGAAAGTAGTTAACGTATACGACGGGACGATTGAAAACGGGGTCGACTTTGTTCGCATGTTCAAAGGCGTAACCAATTGGTTCAAATCCAAAGACAAAGAAATACCAGAAAAACCGGTTCCGCCGCCCAGTTTTAAAGGCTATCTCAACAGTCATTACGACCGTAACTTTTACCTGAACAACCTCAAATTAAAACCGGAAGAAATCGATTTGTTCATTGCCTATTGCGAAGCAGATGACCGTGCGGCTGCTTTGGCCGAACGCCAAGACATACTGGAAATGGCCGACTTCTTGTTTGAAAAAAATGAAGCGTTTAAAAAACTCGAGCGTTGAGTGTAAAGCCACTGCCCTAGCCCGGATCTCGTCAAAAAAAAACGAGACAAGAAGCCGGATAAAGCTTCAAAAAAATTATAACAATTGTTGATTGAGATTTTAACTTAGATTATGTAGCTTTGCAAACGTTTTCGTAAACCAAATTATACACTATGAGACCCGATTTATTTCAAGCTCCGGATTACTATTTATTAGATGATTTATTAACGGAAGAACACAAATTAGTACGTGATTCTGCCCGTGCGTGGGTGAAGCGTGAAGTTTCTCCTATCATTGAAGATTATGCGCAACGTGCCGAATTCCCGAAGCAAATCATTAAAGGTTTGGGAGAAATTGGCGGATTTGGTCCGTACATTCCCGAAGAGTATGGCGGTGCCGGTTTAGACCAAATTTCGTATGGTTTGATCATGCAAGAAATTGAAAGAGGTGACTCGGGTGTGCGTTCGACCTCATCGGTACAATCGTCTTTAGTGATGTATCCGATATGGAAATTCGGGACTGAGGAACAACGTCAGAAATATTTACCCAAATTGGCTACCGGAGAATTCATGGGTTGCTTCGGGTTAACTGAACCTGATTTTGGTTCAAATCCAAGCGGCATGGTAACCAACTTTAAAGACATGGGCGACCATTATTTATTGAACGGTGCCAAAATGTGGATTTCTAACGCACCATTTGCAGATATTGCGGTGGTTTGGGCGAAAAATGAAGAAGGCAGAATACACGGCTTAATCGTAGAGCGCGGTATGGAAGGTTTTACCACTCCTGAAACACATAACAAATGGTCGTTACGTGCTTCGGCCACAGGCGAATTGATTTTTGACAACGTAAAAGTACCCAAAGAAAACTTAATGCCCGGGAAATCCGGTTTGGGCGCACCCATGATGTGTTTGGATTCGGCCCGTTACGGAATCGCTTGGGGTGCCATTGGCGCCGCTATGGATTGCTACGATACTGCTTTGAGATATTCTAAAGAAAGAATTCAGTTTGATAAACCTATAGCCGGATTCCAATTACAACAAAAAAAATTGGCTGAAATGATTACTGAAATCACCAAAGCCCAATTGTTGACCTGGCGTTTAGGCGTTTTGAGAAACGAAGGCAAGGCAACCACTGCGCAAATTTCGATGGCCAAAAGAAACAATGTAGACATGGCTATCAACATTGCCAGAGAAGCCCGTCAAATGTTAGGTGGTATGGGAATTACCGGTGAGTATTCTATCATGCGTCACAGCATGAACTTGGAAAGTGTGATTACTTATGAAGGCACACACGACATTCACTTGTTGATTACCGGAGCCGATATCACAGGGATTCCGGCCTTTAAATAAAAGATTAAACAATCAATAAAATTGATACAAAATGCTTCTCTTTTCGGGGAAGCATTTTTATTTTTGTTTGGTAAAACTTAATACACTACGGTTACTTAAATTCTATAAAAAAAAGCTATGACCATTTCAATTATCAACGAAAAAATACAACCGCAAAAAGACCTTTTACTACAGCATCCGCTTTATGAGAAAGTAAAAAATATAGACGATTTGCGGCAGTTTTTAGAATCGCATGTGTATGCGGTTTGGGACTTTATGTCATTATTAAAAGCCTTACAAAGCAAACTAACTTGTACTTCTACACCTTGGTTTGCTACGGAAAATCCGGAAACCCGTCGTTTGATTAACGAAATAGTATTGGCGGAAGAAAGCGATTTGACTTTAGACGGAAAGCGTTTGAGTCATTTTGAAATGTATGTGGAAGCCATGCAAAGTTGTGGCGCTTCAACCGAGGAACTGAATGCCTTTCTAAAAAATGTAGTCGACACCAAAAACGTGTTTATCGCTATCAAACAAAGCGATTTACACGAAAATGTTAAGTCGTTTCTTGATTTTACCTTCCGAGTAATTGAAGAAGGTAAAGTGCATAAAATTGCGGCGGCGTTTACTTTTGGAAGAGAAGATTTGATTCCGACTATGTTCACGGAAATTCTCAAGAGTTTCCAGCAAAACTTTCCGGATGTTGATTTGTCTAAATTGATCTATTATTTCGAAAGACATATCGCTTTAGATGCTGACGAACACGGTCCGATGGCAATGCAAATGATAACAGAACTTTGCCAAAACGAGGAACAAAAATGGAAGGAAGTGGAAGAAGTTTCGGTTTTGGCTTTGGAGAAACGAATCGGACTTTGGGATGCTATTGAAGAAAAAATTGAAACTCGTTTAGAGCTGGCTTAAAAAAATAAACATTAAACCAAAGATTCGATTATGAAATTCATTTCAAAAATACTTGTAGTCTTTGGTTTGGTTTTTGGTTTAAACTGTTGTTCCGAAGAGGAAGAAAATATACCACAGGCAACACCCCGATTGTTTAAGTATTTGGCTCTGGGTGACAGTTATACTTTTGGGCAAGGGGTTTGTGTTGATTGCCGGTTTCCCGAACAATTGAAAGACAGTCTTGGTAGGTATTTAACAGAAGAGGACGATGTAGAAATTAAACTCATTGCGCAAACCGGCTGGACTACCAACAATTTAAAAAACGCTGTTGCTGCACAAAATCTAACCAACGATTACAACTTAGTGACTTTACTAATAGGTGTTAACAACCAATACCAAGGTATTCCTTTTAGTGTTTACGAACAAGAATTTCCTGAACTGGTTCATACCGCTATTGCTAAAGCCGGAGGCAATCAAAACAAAGTGATTGTAATTTCTATCCCTGATTATGCTTACACTCCATTTGGTCAAGGCTCCGCATTTATTTCAAC
>NZ_JBILQL010000152.1:0-34585 GCF_044373165.1 Flavobacterium sp. | reverse complement strand
CTATTTTTTTGTTTAATTTATTTAAACAAACTTTACATGTTACGTATTCTTTATTTGAAGTTGAATCGTTTACTTTATTCCAATCAATACCACATAAAGTTTTTGAAATTATAAATTTTGTATTCCATTCTGAGCCTATATAATGTATCATAAAAAATTATTTGTTTGTTATTATATTGCAAATATATAAATACTTTTTTTAATAAAAAAACTTTTTACTAATTATTTTGTATTGGTTCTTGAAAAACTGCATCTTTTACCGTTGTCATACACCAAAGAATTGCCGTCTTTTATCGTTGTGTAAAGCAAAGAATCTCTACTGCTAAAATAATCATTAATGTTAATATTTTCGTTTATTGCCTCTAATTTACGTTTAGATAATTCCTCTTCAAAATCCCTTTTTAACTCCATAAATAAATTAATACTTTCAGCGGTGGTTTTATCTCTGAATAATATAATTTTTAAATCTTGTAAATTTTCGTTTTGGTTTTTAATCCCTGTTAAAATATTCCAATAATTTGTTAATCTGTTTTTCATAATTTAAATTTTAGTTATTATTTCATTTTCTGTTAAAATTAAATCTTTTTTAATTAACCCTTTTTCTTTTAAAATTGTAGCAAGGTTTACAGCTTCCTTTAAATTGTATTCCTTTTTCTTTTGGTAGTGTAATGCTTGTGGGCTTACTCCTGTGTACTTACTTAACCTATATGCGGTTAAATCTGTTTGTCTTAATAATTGTTCTATTGCATTTGCCATATTTATAATTTTAAAATTTCTTGTTTTACTTCTTGCCAATATTCTAAATCTGCATCTTCAGGGCAATCTGAATGAATTGAATATTTATTTATAACTTCAATTATCTCATCAACTGCTATTAATGCACATTGTTTTGCTGTTTTCCAATCTCTTTCTAATATTACTCCAAACTCTATTGGCTTAATAGTTTCTGCATAATTTTCAACTAACTCAATTGCTTTTTCTTTTGGTGTCATTTTATCTGTTTTTTAAGGTTTTCAATAGTTTTTTCTAACTCGCTGATATAGTTTTCAATTTTAATAAATGCTAAACCTAATTCGGTTTGTGCCATTACTTCAGCGTCTACTAATTCGCTACAATAAAGCTCGTGCATTTCTGCTCTTAATTCTTCTAATTTAGTTGCCATTAAATAAATCATTTAAATTATTAACACTTAACTCTTTTTCGCTTGTTTCTTGTAATATTATTCCCGCATCATATATTTTTAAATTAACCCAAGCCATTTCTTGCTCAAGCGTTGAAATTAAATTACTACCTAATGCAGAGTATTGTAATTTGAAATCTTTTAATTTCTTTTTGTTTTTTTCTGATAATCTTTCAAATAAATTTTTCATAGTCTATTTATTTAAAAAAAGTTAAATAAGCCTTATACGCTTCATATACTGCTTGTATTTGTTTAAAATCTTCTGTATTACGTTGAGTTTTATAAATTTCATCGCTTTCAAAAAAAACATCCCATTCCTCAATAGTTTTTTCTTTGCAACCTATTTTTATTTTATTGCCAATAATTGAGTGATTCCATTTACAAAAAATAGGTAAATATGCTTTATCTTTATTTTTGGCTGAACGCAAGTCGGCTGAATACAAGTTGGCTGATTCCAAGTTGGCTGAACGCAAGTCGGCTGAACGCAAGTCGGCTGAACGCAAGTCGGCTGAATACAAGTTGGCTGAACGCAAGTCGGCTGAACGCAAGTCGGCTGAACGCAAGTTGGCTGAACGCAAGTCGGCTGAATACAAGTTGGCTGATTCCAAGTCGGCTGAACGCAAGTCGGCTGAATACAAGTTGGCTGATTCCAAGTCGGCTGAACGCAAGTCGGCTGAAAGTAAAGAAACCTTTTCTTTTACCGCTTTTTCTACTGCATCTTTAATAGTTGCATTTTCTGATTCATAGGTAAATAATACATTACCAAAAATACTTTTAATTTCAATTTTTGTTTTCATAATATTTTTTTTTTAAATTGTTATTTGTTTGTTATTATGGTACAAATATAAAACGTTTAATTTTAATAAAAAAATTTTTTACTAATTATTTTTAAAATTCATGCAAAAAAATGTCTTACAATTACGTAAGACATTGAAAATATTGATAAAATAAAAATAAAATAAATTATTTTAGTTAAATATTTTTTTATTAAAAATAATATTTGTACATTTGCATTGTTATATTATATAACGTTTTCGGGCTTGGCGAAGTGGCTGAACACAAAACTTCAATATAATTACGAATTTTAAAATTAAGATAAAATGTCAAACGAAGCACTAAACGGCAATTTTGCCAAACCCGTGTTACAAGACGGTTTTTTGTACATAACTGTAATGTTTCCTTATCCAAGTGGAAGCGGTTTGCATTGCGGACATTACTACAATTATGCAATTATGGATAGTTATTGCAGATACAAAAAGTTTATCGGAAACCAAGTGTTTCAACCATTTGGTTATGATGCTTTTGGTTTACCTGCTGAAAACTACGCTAAAAAAGTAGGTCGTGATGCAAAAGAAATTACTTATGAAAATATAAATAATTTCAGAAAACAAATGCAGTCAATGAATACTAATTATGAGGAATTATTGATTACTTCTGATAAAGAGTATCAAGAAAAAACACAATGGCTATTTACCAAATTATTAGAAAATGGTTTAGCTTATAAAAAAGATAGCGAAGTAGATTATTGCAATAGTTGTGAAACTACATTGGCTCGTGAGCAAGTTAAAAATAATAAATGTGAGCGTTGTGAAACTGAAATATCAAAGAAAAATTTAAACCAATGGTATTTTAAAACAACTTGGTACAAACAAAGATTGATTGATAATTTAGATAAAATAGATTATCCTGAAAGCACTAAAAAACAACAACGTGAATGGTTGGAAAATTTGCACGATTGGTGTGTTTCTCGTCAAAGAAATTGGGGTTGTCCAATTCCGTTAGACAATGAAACTGATACTTTAGATACGTTTGTAGACAGTAGTTTTTATTTCATTACTTACTGTTTAATCAAAGGAATAAAACCAAAACAAGTTGATTTGTACGTAGGCGGAAGTGAACACGCTTGTATGCACTTAATTTATGCACGATTTATAACAATGTTTTTGTTTGATATTGGAGTAATTGATTTTGAAGAACCATTTAAAAAAGTAATTCATCAGGGAATGATTTTGAATAATGGCGAAAAAATGAGTAAATCAAAAGGTAATATTATAAATTTAGATAACTATGATAGTGATGAAATTCGTTTTTATTTGATGTTTATCGGTCATTATTTTGATGGTGGAAGTTGGTCAGATAAAAATATAATTGGAGTTCAAAGATTTATTAAAAAAATGGCAAATTGGTTGAATAAAAGCGGAAATGAAACTATTGATTTTGCTACATTCAAGAAACAAATTTTTGACTATACTGAAAGTTTCAAATTTAATAAAGTAGTAAGTTCATTTATGATTTTGTTGAACCAAAACAAAAACAAAAGTTTGTCAGACGATTGCAAAAATGAATTGATTTCACTTTTAGAGATTTATATGCCAAATGTCAGAACTAAACTTTCTGATTTACGAGAGGTTTCTGAAACTGTCTTGTAACGGTTTGCAGATTGGCGGTCGTTTTAATGCCGCCAATGTGCTGTTATAAGCTGGCACGGGTAATTTAGTAGAAACTTAATTTTAAAAGATAAATAAAAATGGAAGCACCAAAAGAATTTAAAGACCTAATAGGCACAAAACAAACACTTGGAGGTGGATTGTTTGGACAAAAGGAAACCCCAATGCAAGAGTATGATGTACTTGATTGGCGATGGGGAAGCGCACAAGTAATGAATATGAAAACAATGAAGGCAATACACCCGACTGTTGAATTACTTGTGAAAAGGGAAGGAATGAAAGCAAGTAGATGGACAAGGGGTTTTCCTTGTCGAAGTGTTGATTTGAAAGACGAGGATTAGTGCTTGCTGGTAACGGTTGCGTGTATGGGCTGGCGGCTTTTTCTGCCGCTTGCTTATACACGTTGTTACCAGCTGGCACGGATTATTAACAACAAAAGCTAATTAGATGAACGAAACAGTTTTAAATAATTTTTTGAGGGATGGCAAAAACGGCTTTGCCGAAGAATTTAACGTATTATCATTATTCGATGGTATGAGCTGCGGACAAATTGCCCTTAATAATGTAGGATTGAAACCTACACGATATTATGCAGCCGAAATAAAGAAACACGCCATACAATGCACAATGGATAATTTCCCTGATACTATTCAGATTGGAGATGTTACAAAAGTGAAAGGCCAAGATTTACCAAAAATTCATTTATTGATTGGAGGTAGCCCGTGTCAAGATTTTAGCAGGGCAAATAGTGTAAGGGATGGATTGAAAGGAATGAAATCAATGTTATTTTATGAATACATAAGATTACTGGAAGAAACTAAACCCGATTACTATTTGCTTGAAAATGTGATAATGGATGATTTAGGTTATAATACAATATCTGAATTATTAGGAACTGAACCTGTAAGACTTTGCGGAAGTAGAGTAAGTGGTGCATTGAGAGATAGATTATTTTGGACTAATATCGGGCCTGAAACTTTTGATTTATTTGGAAACAGAAAGTGTGCAATACCACAACCGAGAGATAAAAAGATAATGTTAAATGATGTTTTGGAATACGGATATTCTGATAAAAAGAAACACACTTGTTTAAATACAAGTTGTGGCCGAGACGCAAACCAAAGGTATATGTTGCATAGATACGCTACTACTGGAATGACTACCATTATTTATACGGATGAAACAATGGATGAAAGTAAAGGAGTAAGATATTGCACACAAACGGAACTTGAAAGGCTGCATAATATACCCGAAGGATATACAAGAAATTTAAACAAGGCACAAGCGGGCAATTTGATTGGGGATGGATGGACTGTTGGAATAGTTGAACATATCTTTTCTTTTTTAAAAGGGGAGGAAAAAAAATTATTTAAAACTGAACCGAAATGCTTAATCGAAGAACGTCCGTAGTGCTTGCTGGTAACGTTTTGCAGATACACGCTGTGAGCGTTGGAATGAGGGAGGGAAATAGCGTGTATGTGCTGTTATGCTCTCGTTTTGCGTGGGCAGGATTAACGAAATTATTAACTTAAAAAATAGAAACAATGTTTAAAAAAAGAAACTGGACAAAATGGGAACACGTAATGTTTGTAGAAGATTTCCGAGCAGGAATTAAAACCTTTGAACTATTAAGGCGTGTTGATTTAGATAGCGGAATTACTAAATGGAAAAGGGTTTATGTAAAACAATGCGTTCATTCACTTACTCACTTTCTTACGAAGTGGTGGGAGGGAAAGCAAAATGGAGCATAACGGTTGGGTATTGCCGAAGGCAGGGATTTGAAAGACAAAAGTTTAGATTTAAAAACAAAATTAACAAATACAAACCGAACATAGAGTTAAGCACTAAACCGCAATAGAGCAAAACCGATGTTATAAAACGTTTTATCAATGAAATTAAATGAAAAACAAATAAATGAAATACATAATATTTTTCAAATAGCAGAGAAATTTGTGTCTAAAATAACAAGAAAGTCATCATTTGATATTGGTTATGTAAAAATAAAAAACAAATGGTTATTAGGATTTCATTTAGAATTATACGCACGAAATAATAATAAACCTAAACACGCAGATATTCAATTTTGGATTGGAGAAGTAAAAGATTTTAAAAAAGAAACAATTGATTTATTTTTAGAAGATTTTGAATACACAGAAAAAAATGGATTAGAAATAGAAAATTTAAAAGTTTCTGAAATAGAAAAATATAAACTTCAACTTTACGACATGGTTTCAAAAAATGTTTTATAACGGTTGGGTATTGCCGAAGGCAGGGATTTGAAAGACAAAAGTTTCAACCTTGCACAAATGCCCAATAGAAGTACAAACGATTAATTAACCGAGAATGCCCTGCTTTTGGCAATACCTTGTTAGGTGCAGTGCTTTTCACAAATTTTGAAATATGGAATACACAGAAGAAATTTTAAAAATAGCCAAATTTATGGGATTAAACCCAATTAAAGGCTTTAATGAACACACAGGCAATCATTATTATTACTACAATAATGCTGAAATGCAAGATTACGAAGGATTACCATTTTATGATAATTGGAATGAAATAATGCCTGTTGTCATAAAGATTGAAAGTTTTGGTGGTGATGAAAACGAGTTGGATATTTTTGATAATTGTGTTCAACTTGGTGATGAAGAATTTGTCGGAAAAACAAAACTTGAAGCCGTTATTAAAGCTGTCAATTGGTGGGTGTCGCAGCATTGCACCTAACTATTGGCTAAACGCTATAAAAGTAATACTTATCTATGCCACGCCCTATAAAATATAATAAACCTCGAACTATTAAATTTTCAGAAGTTCAAGATAATACGCTTAATAAATTAGCAAGTTTTAATATAAATGTAGCTGAATTTATTAGACAAGCTATATCCGAAAAGCTACAAAGAGAAAAAATAGAAATTATTAAGCCAAAAGAAAAAAATATCTGTCCTTTTTAAAATAATTTAACAAAGTAATTCAAACCTATACGCTTTTCATTATCAAATCCAATACTTAAAATATTGGATTTTTTATTTTGAATACCAATTGAAGCATTAAATAATGGTGCGTTAAATTGACTATTATTGCTTACTCCAAAAACTACAAAGTATTTATTTTTTACTTTTGGCAAATCTACTTCTATATTTTGTGCTTTAATAACATAATCAAAACGCATTTGTTTTATTTTTCCCACAACTTCTCCGCTTACATAAGCATCAATATTGTTATCTTGAAATCGTTCTTTAAAAGCGTTTATTTCTATTGCTTTGTTATACGCTTCTATTTGTTGCAAACTATCCATTTTTAAAAATTCCATTTGCATACGATTATTTTCTTCAAATAATTTATCTATTTGAGAAACGTAAAAACCTACTCCAGCTGTATCACTTACTTTTTTTGTTATTGGCACGTGTACAACATTGGTTTTGATTATTGCTTTTCCTTTGATTTCTTTGGTTTGTATTTTTATCTTTTCTGCAATTTTTGGCTCTGGATTGCAACCACGAAAAAATAGCACTCCTAATAATAATATCCACCCAAACCATTGGAATATATCTACTAAATTAATCTTCTTTTCCATAGTATTTATTTTCAAATTCAACGTTGTAACCTAATTCTTTTAAAATTGCGTGTAATGCTGTTTGAACATCATCTCCAACATATCCATTATCAAATATTTCAGGGTTGGGGTGTTCTAATTCTTTATCGTTTAAAAGTAATTTTGTGCCAAATGTAGTACAGCAACCGTCCCCGCAAGTGTAATCCCATTCCTCAAAAGTTATTTTAATCTTCTTTTCCATTTACAATATCTTTTAATTGATTAAGTATATTTTCGTATTTGTTTCCCCAAAACATATTGCAATTATTAGCGTCTTCTTCTCTGTTAAAATTACAATAAGATTGCCAAAATTCTGAAGCTGGTGCTGTAAATCTATAACACATTAATCTTGATGGACATTTATTGTCCTTGCATTTAGCTATATCACTCATCTGCTAACTCTTTTATTGCATCGTTAATACTTTCTTGTTTGTAACCTAACTGAATTAATAAACCTGTAAAAATATCAAACATTTCTACCACTTCAAAATCATCGGTTTGAGTTTCTACTGTGTAAGTAGTTCCGTATTTTTTAATTTCTATTTTCATATTTCAATTTTAAAATTTTATGATATACTTTGTTTACTGATTCTTTGTTGCAACCCATTTTATAATAGTAATTTAATACTCTTTGTATTCTTTGTAAGTTTGAATATTTTTTTACATTCATAATTTTAATTATTTAAAACCCATTCAAGGGTATTTATTTTTATTTTAATTTCTTGTACCTCAATAATGCTATTTGAATAACCATTAAAAATATCTTTTTGTAATTGTTCAAGTTCAAAATGTAACTCAACTAATTCTGATTGTATTTTTTCTTTTGTTTTCATATTTAAAAAATTATAGGGTTAATACTTTTTTGGTTTTTGTAATAATTATAAATAACAAAACTGCTATTTGTATTTTTGAAATTAGTTTTAACCCAATCACTTGGTGGAGAAAAAGCCCCAAAGTTTTGATATTCAAAAGCACTTGAAGAAGTAAAATCTAATAGTAATTGGTGGCTATCACCTTTGCTAAATTCAATTTTGTAATTATGTAGCTTATATTCGTCAATATAGTTTTTAATTTTTTCAATTTGTACTGCGTCTAAATGTGGTTTAAAGCCAAACTTCATATTTTTATCATCTTTACCATGAGTTAAAATAAAACATCTGTTTTCTACGATATAATGGTCGATAAATTTTCTTTGATTGACTACCTTAACATTTTCGTATTTAAGCTCTATATACGCTTTAAATGCACTATTAACGATATATCCAAAACTTCCAGCGTGGTTGTCATTACAAATATTAATACATTCTATATTATTATAGTAAGGAATTAAAGCATCTATTAAACGTATTTTAAAACTTAATCCTACATCAAATGCTTTTTGATTATCCATATTTTGCGGTAAACTATGCCCTCCACGTGTAGTAACTGCATCGTAACCATCCATAAAATCGCCTAATTCATGTATGTGCAAAGTATCGGATTGTTGATTAATTAAAGTTTGCGAAACCATAGTTGCTAAACGCTTATCTACTTCTGCTTCATTCCAGGCACCATCATATAAACTATATCCGTTTTGGTTTACTTCCATTCCAATATGTACATCGGTATAAACTAATCTATCAAATATTGATAAATCTAATTTACGTTTTATTTTAGGTAATTTAATTGGAGTTATTAAATCTTTAAAAATGTTAGTAAAATCAATTTCTTTTTCTACTTCTTTTTCAGGGTCTACAAAGTTAGGATTTTTAACAAAAATACTACTTTTCTTTGTTTTAAACCACAAATGCTTAACTGAAGTATTTGGTACGTCTAATTCATCTGTCGCATCAAATACGCCCTCGTGTGTGTCTAATAAACGCTTTCTATTTCTTTTAACATAAGTGCGAAGTAAATCTAAATCTTTATTAAATGAATTACTATCATTTGTGTTTAATAGTTTCCTTGCAATTTCAGTATCGGTAGAGTTTCGATTATCTTGCAATAAATCGGTTAATTGTGTATCGTAATTTTTCCATTTTGAAATTCCCATAATTATTTTGTTTAAAAGTTTGTCAAATATAATAATTTTTTTTATATTTGCTACTTCATAATTAAGTTTAGAGTTAATAGTTAAGAAAAAACCCTTGCAATATTTGTAAGGGTTTTTTTTGTTTAAATTTTTTTATATTCTGTTTTGGCATCAAAACTTGGACAAGCTTTTAATACTCCTTTAAAATCTTTGTGTCCTTGTACTATTGCATTAGGGGATTTTTTTTTAGCTTGTTTTATTAGATATAATAAACTTTCTTTTTGTTTTGGTGTTCTAGTATCTTTTGGCTTTCCTTTTTCGTCTATGCCTCCAATATAACTAAAATGTATTGAATTAGAATTATATCCTTTAACACCGTTTGTAATTTGTTCGTAATTTGCTAATTCGTGTATAATTCCATTTGCATCAATTAACCTATGATAACCTACAGATTTCCATTTTAATACATCTTTCCAATAATTTAAAATTGATTGTTTAGTTGCATTTGGTTGTGTAGCTGTACAATGTATAACTATGTATTTTATTTCACGCATATTATTTAATTAAATCAATATCTTCTTTTACTTCTTTTGCTCTGTTTAATAATGTTTTTAACATTTTCCAAATATCAATTTTTAAAGCAGCTTCTATATTTTCTTTAATACTTACAAGCTCAATAAAAATTAAAAGTATTGCTACTAATTTGGTAAACATAAATTGAATTGTAAAATGTTGAGTAACAAACTCGTTTAATAAAAATTTATCAATTATATATAACATAATTATAGTAAGCTGATATAATAACATTTTACTTATAACGTGAGATAATTTTCTACTTTTAATGGAAACCCACCCATTTAGTTTTATGCTTTTAAATACACCTGTAAACGTATCTAAAAATATAACAATACCTACCGAAATAAGTAAACCTTGAATAGGTGCAAAAAATAAAGCTAATCCTGTAAATATATAATTAAGATATGTTTTCATTACTAATCAATAATATGTTTTATTTTAATAAATTTACAACTTCGTAACCAGCTTGTTCAAGTGCAACTTGCGTATAATATAACGCAGTTTCAATAGTTTGAGTTTCGCCTTTTTGCAATTCTACTGTAATGTTACCATTTGGTACGTTTGTACTAATTTCATTCGCTCTCTCTTTGAAAGCTTTTATACTTGCGTAGTTTGATGTGGCAATTTCTAAAGTAGTTCCGTTTGCTCTACCAGCAAACTCGATTCTACAATACACTTCAGGCATTTCAATAGTTGTGCCAGTAATAATAATTTTTGTTGTTTCTGTTGATTTTACTAATAATCCCATTTTGTTTTTGTTTTAAATTATAAATTGCCATCCAGTGGACTTGTTTACGTATAATCCCTCTACCACATCGGTACAATACACCATTAATCCAATAGCTGGACTTGCTATTGCTATTCTTTGTGCGTTTGTCATTCTTGGCGGTAGGAAACCCCGATTTGTACTATCTACTTGTAATTGGGCTGAATTTACTGGGTTAGCAGTACTTATCGCTACTCTTCCTAATGAATCAATAACTATCCTATCGGTAGCTACAGTTTGTAATCGTAAAAAATCTCTTCCGCTTCCTACTGAAAAAGAGTTTCCACTTCTAACGACAAATCTAGTTCCATCAATATTAATAGCTGTACCTGCTAAATACACTAAAGAGATGCTTTGCCCTGTTGCTAAGTTAAAGTTTGTAACGCCATCTCCTCTTACTTGAATTGTATCTAGCGTATCAACACTATTTCTAACTCTAAAAGGTATGTCAGTGGATAATACCCCTTGTGAGCGAACGTCAAGTCTTGCTTGTGGTGTTGTTGTTCCAACCCCTAACCTCTTATTTGTATTATCCCAAAACAAACCATTATCCCCTGTTTGAGTATTTGTGGCGTTCCAAAAAGCAACTTGACCATTTGCACCTGTTCCTGTAACTGGGTTTGTGATTACATTTTGCTTTGTAGCTAAAGCATCAAATACACCATTCGAGCTTACAGCGTTTGAACTACCGTCAGTTGGTACAGCATCTATTGTAATTGGTGCGGGAATATCTTCTAAAGTTATAAACGGATTAACACCATCTTCGCCATCGTTAACAAGCTCTGAAGTATTTGTAATTGTAGTTCCTGGTTCGCCTTGGTCTCCCTTATCTCCCTTATCTCCTTTTAAACCTTGTATGCCTTGCTCTCCCTGAATACCTTGTATACCTTGTATTCCTTGTATACCTTGGTCGCCTTTATCTCCTTTTAAACCTTGCTCTCCTAATCCATTAGCTACAATAGTAACATCATTATTGTTTTGCTCTAAAACAACCGTAGTTAAAATATCGTTTTCCTCAATTAAAACAGTTGCCGAAAAGTCGTTAGGCTCAATTATAATAGTTGTGTTAGACATCTTGTGTAATTTGCCAAAAGTTAGTAAAATAAGTTATTTTAGTATTAGTTTCTGTAATTATTTCTAAAGAAAAAATATAATTAAATGCTGGGTAATTCATATCACGAGGCATTAAAAATATTTCTCCATTTGTAGGCGTTGGAATTGTAATAGTATTGTCTTCTGTTGAAAATAAAAAAGCATTATTTTGACCAGCCCCTTTTTTAAATGGAATATTAATAGTATAACCTGTTAAATCCATAGGAGTTTTATCTTCGCCCACACCATCATACAAAGTCATTTTTAAACCTGTAAAAGTATCGCCTTGTCTTATATCTTTTATAAAATTGTTATTTGCACAGCTCATGTTATCCTATTCTTGAAATTCTAAAATTTTTATTATTCGATTTTATACCACATTTAAAATACTTTGCTATATTATTTCGCATTAAATAGCTTTCAACATTCAACCAAAGGTTAAAAGCATAGTTGCAATTATGCTCGTATAATGTTTTTTTCATTGGGTAGTCAATCTTTTCTGAAACGTCATTATTCATTTTGGCTTTTAAACCAAATGCAGTATCTATTACATCACCATAAAGAACATATCTTGCATAAGCATAATGCGCTAAAACAGCTTTTAAACCTACGTTAGTATATGTTATGCCATTATATTCGTAAATAACACCTTCTAATAAATCAGTCCAATCTGAAGTATTATTTATTACATCGTAGTATAATTGCTCACCTAACAAAGGGTATAAATCCACCATTTGTGCCTGTAAAATTAATTCATTTAATTTTGCATTATTAATTGAATTACTTAACTGTTTGTATTGCTGTATTTCAGCACGTGTTATTAAAGGCGTTGTTATCATACTATCGTGTTGTTAGGTGCTGGTAAAGCGATTAACGGTTGTATAAAAATATATTTTCCATTCCAATTTGGTAAATTTTGCACTATATCATTTACAATAGTTTCTAACATATTGCGCTCTTTTGATGTGTTTTCCCAATACATTTTTTTAGCCTCTAATAAACTTGCCCCGCTGTTACCAAACATTGCACTATCAGGTGATTTGACCAAAGCAACGGGCAAGTTATTAAACGCCATTAATATATTTTTAGATACTGAATTTTCAGTATATTCAAACATCTTATCATCAAGCTCAGAATTAATAGTTTGTATTTTAAAAATACTATCTATACCATTTATAAAGTCCGGGCTTTCAATCATCAAAGCACCGCCAGCATTTTCACTACCGATAAACTTTTCAATTGTTGCCTTAACCTCATCCGCCTCCGCTTGTCTTGTTGCAAATTGTCTGTTTCTTACTAATTGTCCCGCATCGTTTACAATCATTTCAGGCTCATCATTGCTTACTAAAGGAGGCGTCATTATAACTGTTTTACCAAAGAAACCTTTGCGTAAAATCATATTCTTATAGATAGCCGCTTGACTTTCAGAATCGCAATCATTTAAAACCGCATCAATTCTAGATAGTGGATAAAAATACCTGCTATCTAAATTTATATACAAAATTTGTCCTTTGTATTTTTCAATACTTCCAGCCTTTTCAATTTGTGATTTAACTACATTTTGATTTTTGTTAAATACATCAAAAATTATAGGGGTTTCTTTACTATCTGACCAGTCATTTTTGAATAGTATTTTTCCGTTATAATTTTTACTATCTTTTTTACCTAAACGTATTTTTGTAAAATCAATAACTTTTGGGTTTAACTCCTCAAAATTTAGGTTATAATCAAAATGAATGGCTACACCTCTTTGGCGTACTAAACTATCCGCTATATCAATAGCAAAATCAATTAATTTTTGGTCTGTATTTATTTGAAAGTTATCAGCTTCGCCAAACCCCTTACCTAATAAGTATTGTACCATTATTTCAGATGCCATTTTAGCAGTTACGGAGTTGTTTATAACTCTATCAATTCGCTCAGGGTATAAATTATCCTCTCCGTTTTGATAAATTTCTAATTTTTTATCCCACTTAACCGCCCTTTTGATTATATCTAGGACTGTAACTTTCATTATTTAGTGGTTTTTTTATTTTTAATTTGTGTAGTTTCTTTTACTTCTTTTATTTCTGTAGGATATACCTCGAATAAATCTTCTAATTTAAAATCTTTGTTTAAATCTTTAAATCTTTTTATTAACTTTTCAGCGTAACGGTCTGTAATGTTTTCATTTGTAATTAAAAGAGAACCACCAAATTCTAATTGTAAACCTTCTCTTTTTTTGTGCAGTAAATATTGTGATTTATTTTCCATTTTTCTGTACTTTTTAATAAATTCTTTGTGATAACTTACAATGCATTTTTGACAAGCAGCGTTTACAGTTTCAACAAAGAATTCTAATTTATAATCTATTAAGAATAATTTTAAAAGTGAAACATTATCGGAGGTCTTGCCCCCGATAATTGATTCCACATTCATTTCATGCCACTTATGAGCTAAATTTTGCATCAAATGCAGTCTTAGTTGTAGCGTAGTCAGTTTCTAATAATGTCATTGGAACTGTAGGCTCTTCAAATCCTTCTGTACTTTCCAAAGTGAATGAAATTGTACCGTCGTTTTCTTTTGAGTTGTAAGTCAAAGTCATTAACTCTAAACCTGATTTTAACCCATAAACTTGAAACGCATCAGCATTAGATGCACCTTTCCATTTTTGCTCTACAACAACTACATATTTACCACCTTCTGAAAGATGAGTAGCTTGTAATTTGTTTGCAGCACTTGGATTTAAAATAACACCTGTAAACATATGTTTAAATTTGTCAGGTCCAAATTCTTTTTTAACCAATTCGTAACTAGTACCATTGATTTGTTTTACACCTTGTAATAAAAAAGCCGTTTTAGTAGCTTTTAATGCCAAGTTTGTAAGTAATATTTTATTCGTTCCACTTACCGTAGTAGTAGCAATGTTTATATCCTCAGCATTGATTAACAATACATCAGTTTCTAAACCTCTTACACTTGGATTTGCACAATCAAATAAAAAGTCTGCGGTGATTAATCCTTCGCAAGCCATATTTTTATATTTTAAAAGTTAAAAAAAGTAACGGCTTAGTAAGCCGCTACTGTTAAATATTTCTCTAAATGTTTAGCATCCATAGTGTAAACACCATCGATAACATTTACTTTATGATATTGGTCATAGAAAGCATCTAAAGCTCCAAAGTCATCAGTTGCTAAAGTACCAATTTTTAAGTTCCTTGGAGTTGATAAAACCGCTCTGTGAGGTAAGTTCCATTTAGTTCCGTTGTCTTGGTAAGCTGCAATAACTCTATCCCAAACATCAATTTTTACAACAGGAATTCCTCTGTAAGTTAATGTTACTAATCCATTTTCGTTTATAATAGTATTACCAGCTCCACTATTTTGGATTGATTCTAAGTCATTTAAGTAACCATCAAATATTGAACGTGTTACGTAAAATTTAGCATTTCCTGAATCTAATAATCTAGAGTCAGCTTTTGCATACATAGATTTTAAAGTTGCGATTGCATCTCCTGAAGCTAATGCTTGTAATGCATAAGATGCACCAGCGTTTTTAGTAATTGCTACATATTTAGCGTCAGTAGTTGGAACCTCTGTAAAAATTTGTTTGAAAAATCCGTTGTAAGAATTAAAGAAACCTAAGTCAGTACCTACTTTAAATACACCTCCACCAGTTGTTAAGGCTGCAGCAGTATCATTAAACCAAGCTTGACGTAGTAAGTTTTCGTTAAAACCTTCTACAACTTTAGCAACTAAAAAGTTACCTACTACACTGTTTGAACCTTCAATTACATTGTAAAAGTCAGGATTCATTTTTGACATTTGACGAATCAATTTGTCTTGTGCGTTTGCGTCAGCTGAACAGTGTTCTAATCTAAAGTCCATATCAACTGGAGTCCAAGTTTTCTCAGTTAATGCAACACCCGCAACTGCGTTTGGCGTACACCCTGTTACGGTTTTACCCATTAAACCCATTCTACCAGCGAATACGATTTGCTGATTGTATTTGATACCTTGTTCGATATCGTGCAACTCATTAAGAGTTGGGTCGCCAAAAGTTAATTCATTGATTACTTTTGACCAGTCTTTAAGTTCTTCTCTATTAAAAGCAAAACTTGATGTAATTTCTGATGCCATAGTTATTTACGTCTTTTGTTTTTTAAATTTTCTAATGCAGATAAAGCGTTGTTTGTAACAAGCTCACCTTTTTTGTTTTCTTTTTTCTCTTCTGCTGTAAATCTTGAAGTGATACCAGC
The DNA here is from genome assembly GCF_044373165.1 of Flavobacterium sp. Lineage (GTDB taxonomy): Bacteria > Bacteroidota > Bacteroidia > Flavobacteriales > Flavobacteriaceae > Flavobacterium. The sequence continues at coordinate 18,686 of NZ_JBILQL010000152.1, read as the reverse complement.
TTTCAATTCCTTAACCTCTTTTACGATGTTAGTAATTTGAGCTTCTTGCTCTTCAATTTTTGTAGCATTAGCTTGTAATTCAGCTTCTTTTTCAGCTAATTGTTTACGTAAGGCGTCTAACTCTTCGTTAACGTCGTCTACTACAACAATTTCTGTTAATTCTCCAGCAGCGAAAATATAAGTACTACCGTCAGGCATAATGTACTCTCCCTCTGCAGGTTGTCCGTCAATCGTAGCCATTGCACCAACAGCTGGAGTTTCTCCTTCTGCTACTTCTGCAAAGTCTATCGCTACACCGTTAGCGTCTTGTAAAACTATGTTTACAATTTGCTTTTTAAATGTGTTTAGAATTGCAGAGAATTTCTCTTCAATCCAGCTTTTGTCTTCTTTTGTCATTGGTTTATCATTATTTAATTTAAGATACGCTTTTGCAAGGATAGGCTCGTTTAATACTGTTGCAAAACCTAAAGATGTTGCTTGGTCTTCTGTTAACCAAGTTTCATTTCTTAATAGCGGTGCAATTGCATCAGTTCCTAATCCTGTTTGGTTTGTGTAAAATTTAATAAGTTTATTTTCGCAATCCCTTACGCTTTGTGCATACGCTTCAATTTCATCAGCGGTGCCATCAATTCCACCCATAGGGCTGTGAATCATAAATTGAGTACCACTTGTTAAAATTCTTTTATCACCAGCCATAAAAATAACCGTAGCAATAGAAGCAACTAAGCCACTGCCTACAGTTGTAATTGGTAATTTTAAAGATTTAATGTAATTGAAAATATCAAAGCCAGTATCTACAACACCACCCTCTGAATTTATATGTACACGAAAAGAAGTTGCACCTGCTTGTGCTTTGACTTGTTGAATAATATCGATAAGCTCTGTACCTTTTTGGTCTTCATAGCTTCCGATAAGTCCGTTTATATAAATAGTTCCTTCCATACGTACAAAGATACGAGGCTATTTATTGTGTTTTTTACAACGTATTTTGTAAAAAAATATATTGTAAGTAGGTAATTTTGAGTATGATATTACTTACAATTTCTTTATTAGCACTTATTTATTCTTTGAGTGTTCAAAGCTATCGGGCTATAAAAAAAGCATTCACTCCAGCGTATAAAAAAACTCCCGAATACCAGGAGTTTAAAAATCAATTGTATAAAATTTTAGCGAAGCATAAAGTTAATAATGTTTCTAATAGTATTTTCTGAACAATTATACTTGTCCGCACAATAAGTTATAGCTATTGATTTTTTATTATTTTTTACTTCACTTAAATAAGTTTCATAAACTGTAATATAATCCATAATATGTACTGGAATAATTCCACGTTTTACATATTCTAAAAATACCTTATAATTAATTTTTTTTAAAAATTCGTAGTTTACCATTTGTGTAGCGGACAAGTTTCTAATTCACTTCTAATCTTTGCACTTATTGGACAGTAACATAATTTACAATAATGCCCTTGTATTTCTTTTAAGTCATCTTTTATTAAAGCCAATAGTTCGCCCTCTTTGCATTCAAAACAAGTCACGCAAATTTTGGCACGCTCTTCAGCTATCTTTTCTGTAACCTCACTTTTATCAATGAAGTTTCCCCAGCCGTTTAATATGTTAAATAATTTTCCCACGTTGCAAATATACAAATTTATTTTATAAATTGGCACCATTAATAACTTGTGCGTATCTATTACCAACAGTTTGTATTTCTTCGACAGCAACTCTAGGAGCTGGAATGCTTGTTATTGCTTCAACAACGCTATCGATGTTTAAAGTTTCAGGGCGTACTCCTTGTGTAATAATTCCACCGCCTTGAAAAAATCCACCCGTACTAACTCCGCCTCCGTTAGAATTATTAAAATCCATAAAGGAACTAAAGGCACGTCGGTTTAAAATCCCAATTCCTTCGCCAGCTTCAGCTTCAAAAGTTGTACCGTCTTCGCCCCAAAATTTAGTGCCTCCAGCGCTATGACGTTTGCCTCCAATTTCTTGAATACCTCCTTTTTCAAATCTTGCACCATTAATTTGCGCCACACTTCGAGCGGTTGTAGCAATAGTTCCAGCAATTTGAATAGCTCTTGAAATAGATGCGGCTGGCTCTGGTAATACCGAAGGAGTTTTTAAAATTTCAGTTACAGCTAAACCACCATTTATTAAAGCGGTTGCAGATGATATGGCTTTGTTTTTACCAAACAATCCTTCTAAACCAGCACCTACCTTTTGCATTTCTTGAAGTTTTGCGCTAGTATCATTTAATGATGCCAAGCGTTCCATTTCTCTTTTTTTATCTTCGGCTTGTTGCGCTTTTTGTCGGTATTGGTCTTCGGTTATTTTTCTAGATTCTAAATTCGCCTTTAATTGAACAAGCTCCGCATCGTAAACTTGTTGCGCTCTTATCATATCCTCTTCGAATTTAGTTTGAGCGTTTTCTAAATCTATTTCGTTTTGTGCTGCTAACTGCTCCGCTTTTTGTGTTTTAATTTGGTCTTCTAAATTTTTCTTATTGGCTTGTATTGTTTTTTCTGTTTCACCAGCTAAAATTATTCTTTGAGTTTCATATTCGATTTCAGCTTGAGTTAACGCCTCATTGTTTAATTTTTTATTTTCTAATTTAGAAACATCGACTTTCTTTTCAATTGCTAATTGCTCAAGTTTTCTTTTTTCAATTTCTTTTAATCTACGTTCTTCTTCTGCAATTAATTCATCTGTTAAAAATTTAGCACCATCTAGCTTTGATTTTTCAGTAGCTAAAAATAAATCCAATTCGGCTTTTGCTAAATCTATTTTTGCTTTTGCTAGTTCTTCTAATTTTTTCTTTTCGTCTTCAATTGCCTTTGCTTTTGCTGCTGCTTTTTGTTCTTCAATTTTTTGCTGAACTTTAGCTTCGTCTGCTGTAGCACCACCACCACCTGATCCAAATTGTTTTGTTGTAGTAGTAGTTGCAGAAGTTGTATTTGTAGTGGTTTGTCCTTTTATTTCAAAAGTTTTAGACTTAAACCCTTCTATTTTCTTTTGAAGTGCATCTACATCAATGCCTAATGTTTTTAAAATTGGAGCAGTTGCATCGACTAAACCGCTAACTAATTTAATAGCATTATTGTAAAGATTAACAAAAATATTACCAATATGTTTAAAAGCGTTACCAACACCATCTGCTAACGATCTAAAAGCTCCTGATAAATCCCCTGTTAATGCTTTTTTCCAAAATTGAACAACACCATTAAAATAACTTGCAAAAGATTTTATAACACCAGAAACTATATCAAAAGCATTAGTTACAACAAATTTTAAATTATTCCATGCGCCAACAAAAAGAACAGCAATAATATCCAAAAGAGGCTGTATGTCTTTTTTAACGTCTGAAATATATTCTAACATTGAAGATAACGCATCTACAGATAAAGCCTTTATGTTTGTCCAAATATCGCCAAAACCTTCTACTTCAAAAAGTGCAGATTGTGCCTTATTTAAACGCTCATTTGCTTCAACTAATTTTAAAGATGCCGAAGTAGTAGAGTTTAATTCTTTTGTAGCTGCTTTTCCTAATGCCTCAAATATTTTTTGAGAACCTCCTACGTCTTCACCAGCACCTTTAAAAACATCGGCTGTTAATTGTGCATATTGCTGTTGTGAAAGGTTTGCATTTTGTGATGCTTTTGCTATCTCGTCAATAGCTTGTTTAGTTGTCAGTTCGCCTGTCTTTACTTTTGTTAAAATTTCATCTGAAAAAGAAGCACCAAAAGCATTTACCAAAGCGTCACGTGTCGATTTTGTATTTTCTTTTAATGCCAAGTCTGCCTCTTTTAAAGCATCTGGTAATTTATCTGCATAAATTCCTAATTCAAAACCTGAGTTTATAATATTTGTAAATTCTTGAGCAGAAAAACCAGCGTTTGCAAAGAAAACATCATACTCTCCAAGTGAATCTAAAAACTCCTGATTTTGAGCGCCACCATTTGCCAATCCTTCAGCTATTATCCTATTGGCTTCTGACATTGATATTCCGTAAGATTGCGAAAGTGAATTCGCTTTGCTCGCTATGTCTTTAAAATCTTTATCAAATGTGTCGGCAGTTGCTTTTAATTCATCTCTAACGGAAGATATTTCTTTTGAGTTTACACCGAGTGCTTTTAACTCTTTATTCATTTCAACTAATCCTTTGTTGAAATCAAATATTTCTTTAGCACCCGCTCCAATAGCAACTAATCCAGCAAGCGCTGCACCTATTGGAGTGGCAATAAAAGTAAGTGCGGCTTTTGTCATTCCTATAATGGAATTTTTAATCGTGCCAAATGAATCAGATAGCAAATTTGTAACACCTCCAGCTTCTTGACTACGCTGTATAAAGCCACCAATTCCACCATTAAAAATATTCATTTCTTGAAATGCCTCTTTAATGCTTTCTTTATAATTTCCAACGTTTATTTTTTGTTGTAAATAAGCATCTGCATTTTCTTTTATGTACTTATTATTTTGGTCTAGCTTAGCGTTTAATGCTGTTAATTGATTTCTACCTTCAGCAGTTGTGGTGTTGGTTTCATTGCGTAATTTATTAAGCAATTGATTTTGTTGTCTTGCTTCGGCTATGCTCGTTGCTTCTTGACTTAATGCTAACGCTAAAAGTTCAGATTGGTCGGCTTGCGTTTTTGTAGCTTGTCCGCTTTCCTGTATTACTTTAACGTTTGAAGCATAGGCACTATTTAAAGATTTTAAAACCGCTTCATTTTGTACAAATGCTTCGCTTGACTTATCGCCACTTGCTGCTAAATCTTTTTGTGTATTTTTAAGCGCGTCAATTTCTTTTTTTAAATCCGAAGTAGATTTTAAAAGTGCGTTTATGTCGATGTCTAACTCTGCTATTACGATTTTTTGTGCCATTATGTTATTGTTATTGTTAATTCATTTGATGTTATTGAAACCCCTTTGCTAGTACTCGCTACAATTGTGGAAACTGTATAAGTTCCTGTAGTTGCAAATTCTACTGTAATTGAATTCATATTCCTTGAAATTAAAGTAGCTCCTATCGGTGTTGTAGGTAATTGATATTCATTAGCATTATAGATAGTATCTTGATATATTGTAAATGGTGTTCTCGCTTGGTATTCTCCTACAACTTGACCCAATCCTAAATGAATGCGAGGTACTAATATTATATTCTCTTCTATTAATGTTTTTGGAAAAGCATTTGAGCTACCTGTATAATCTACTTTTATAAGTTCTACTTTTGTAATTCCTTTTTTTGTAAAGTTACTTATTTTGTTTAAAATAAAATAGCTGCTTAATTGTTCAATCCAATATAATTTGCTAAAATCAATATTAGCTATATCGGTTTCATTTAGGTAAATAGTAGCATCCACCATTTTTGATAGATTTAAAATCGAGCCTATATTTTTATAATAATTTCTTACAATATCTTCCATTCGTAAATTATAGAAACTTTCAACTGGAATAGTTGTAATTGCTTGGTGCAAACCAGCACTTTGACTTCCTATTTGAGTACTATCTGTAAATGTGTGAGTATTTTCACGCATTAGATAATATCTTTTTTGCAATCCTTTGTATTCTACATCGCCATTATCTTTGACTTCTTTATTCCACATTTTATAAACATTAGTTTGTAAATCGTGTATTAAAAATGTAGGGTCTTTTTCAGGCGCATATACTCGAGAATTAACAACGGTTTTAGCATCTGCAAGGTTTACATTATTTATTAAAATTTCGCTATTGTAATAGTCGCTTTCGTTGTCATTGTATTTGTAAGCAAAATTATTTTCTTGTGCATAGCTACCATAAATATATCTTTCTGATATTTTCTCTACAAATTTATTTTGTTCACGGCTCCAATCCACAACTGAATTATCTTGTAACAATTCCTGTAATGTTAAAAATTTATAATGATTTGTATATTTGTCTTTGAATGGTGTTAATGCGAAACGATTTAATATTTCAGTAATAAAATCCTTAATATTAAAATCCTTTAATTCGTTTGTAAAAGATACGATTTGACCCTGATACTCTTTTATAATTAGTTGGTCTTCAAAAGTGCCTCCATAAGAAACTTGTAACCCTAGAATATTAGGAGGAAAATCGTACAAAACAGTAATAACATCGTTTGCAATTAGATTTATATCTGTTGCATTTTGAGATGGACTTATAATTTGAACTCCATTTCTGTAAATTCTTGGTGTGTTTGCTGAAAATACTAATATTTCGCCATCAACACTATCGGTAAAATAATTAATACTTCCGTTTCCTAACTTATTTATTTCTAACTGATAAGTACCTGTTGTTGGTATTATAAATTCCTTTTTATCAAAATCTAAAATAGTATCAGTAACAATTGATTGTGTAAATGCCAAAGGTTGTTCAAATGATGTGCCAACAACTTGAACTGTTTTACCGTTAAATAATTCGATAGGCACGTCTACTGGAGCTACAAATTTTGGATATGACAACCAAAGGTTTGTAAAATTTACCGTATTAAAAACGCTACCCTCGTAAGTAAATCCATAAGTTTCAAATATCTTATTCCATAAATAACTAACCTTTGCACTAGGAACTAAATAATCAATATTAATTCTATTGGTATTATAAACCATTTTACCGTTATAATCGGCTACTATGTATTTGTAATTTAAATTAGCAGTAAAAGAATTTACAACAGTTGTAAGCGTTTTATTGTGGTCAATTTCTGACAAGTCTAAATCCCCTAAACTTTTATTTTCTATTGCCTTGTACAAATCAATATTACCATCGTAAATATTAATCTTATAATCTTTGTCTGTACTTTGAATAACCGCCCACCCTTTATAAATAATGCATTCGCCGTCATCTGTATAAAGATAAACCTCATTTTTTTGATAAGGCAAATAACTTGTAATACCAACAACGCCCAACATTTCAAACGCTTCTTTATTTTTGTCAGTTCTACGAATAGAAAAGCTATTTGTATAATTTGCCTGTCTATTATTCAAACTTAAAATATCGTTAACTTGTAAAGTTCTCGCTATCTTTTCGTCTGGTTCTAATTCAATATCAAATCCGTTTATAATTAGCCTCATAGTGTTTTAGTAGTATTCATTGGTAAATCAATATTCAAGTTTAAAGAAGTCATTTTCTCACGTGCATTTGAAGTTCTAAAAGCTCCGCTTTTTATTGTAACTTCTAACCAATCATTAGCAACGGAAATTTCGTTATAAGTTCCTGTGTATAAATAAACTTTAGGACTGTCTAATAAATCCCTTAAAATTGAAAATTCTTCAGGCGTTATATTTTCCTGTACTATTGTTATATTATTTTCAGAAGTTTTACCAATAGCCACATAAGGCGATATGCTATCTACAACGTCTTCATAATCGTTATTTATAATTCCTGTATCTTTTGTTGTAAGCGTATTGTTGCCTTTGTTAAATAGCCAGTAATTCCAACCACCGAATGAATTTAACCATTTTAAATAATGCCCCTCACAACTATTTGTTATTTGCTCAAAGTCAATACTATTATCATTTACAGTAATTCTATTGTAACCATTAGAAATTGCAAAATCATCAACAATCCCTAAACTTCCATTACCATTATTTACAACTATTCTATTTATAGCCTTGTCATTTGTATAAGTTTCTAAAGTTCCATTTACTGTTATATCAATATCATTTCTCAATCCATTATAAAAAGTAAAATCAAAAGGATAACCTACCCAATATTTTAAATACGTAATTGGTTTTAAAAACATTTGAATCTCAATATCAAATGGATAATTTGAATATAATTTTTTGTAATTCTGTACGTTTACAAATGCACTTAAAAAGTTATAATTGTATGATGTGCTTTCGGTAGTGTTGTTTATAAACCCTATTGTAAAATCAATTTCAATATTTCTAAAAATATCGCCTGTATAATCAATTAAAAAAGTAGTATTTAAATCTACAAAGTCTGAAAAATTATTTTGGTTTAATAATGTAGAAACGCTATGTTTAAAATTAAAATGATACTTACCAAGTGGGTCAGGAAAAAGCGTAAAAATTAAACCAGCAAATAAAACGGTCGCTTTTGTATTTGTAACGTTTGTATCGCTATAAAATGTTATTGTGTTATTATTGTAACTCAATAATAAAGTTTCATTGTCTAATTGTTTGTCAAATATTATCGCCATTATATTGCTAATTCTTTTGTTAAATTTATAATTTCAGTACTGTATATCATTGCCTGCTCAACCCCTACCTCATCTATAATCTTTTGAATGCGTACGTCTGTAACTACTTCGCTAATTAATTCCACGCCTCCATACTCTTCTCGTTTCCAACCTCTTTGTTCTATCTTACGTGCTATTAAAAATGCCAAGCTACTTATTGATATTTCGCCCTGTATTCTGTTTGCTATGCCTTTGTCTTTAATCCATTGCTCTATTGCACTAATTGGTTGGAACGCCCCTGGTCTTCGCCCTGTTTCTAATTTTTGTGCATAACTTTCTCCCCATAGCTGCGCTGTTAATCCGTTTACCCTAACTTCTAAGCTATCGGCAAACTTACCACTTGCACGCATTCCCTTTGCGTCGTAGGCTTTTATTAAATCGTCTTTTAATAATTCAAATTCCTTTGAAAGTATTTTGCTACTCATATACTCTAAATTGGAATGTTACCCATAATCCCGACATATTGGCATCGAGTACATCAATAGCATCAACGCTTTCAAAACTAACTATATCAATTTCGTTGCACCATTTTAACTTTTGCTCTAATAAGTCTAATGATTTTATTAATGGTTCTATTCGGTGCGTATATTTAGCCTCACATTGTTCCTGTTCTGTTTCGTTATGATATTCTTGTGCAAAATCATCTGGCATTACATAGAAGAAATTACCATTATAAACCCTTGCACTATCCACTACATTACCACGCCTTAATGGAAATAAAAGCAAATGTATTTTATCAGGGCAAAGGTCGGAATTTGCATCGATTAAATTTAAGTGTGATTTATTACCATACTTAAACTCAATGCCATTAGCCTTTGAAACTGTTTCTAATATTCTAACTAAATCCGCCATTAACAATATAATTTAAACCCTTTGTACTTACCATCTTTTAAAAATGGTTTCATACCGTTGTAAATCTTTTCGGTAACGCATAAAGAAACGTCATCAATTGTTTTACCTTGTTCAGCTAAAGCATTATGATCAATTTCTTTAATAAATTTATTAAGTATAATTCTACTTTTCATTACTTTTTACTTTTTAATTTTTGATATTCATTTTCAACTTGTCCTTGAATGTTATTCATTCTAAGCAAATATATTATTTCTACATATTTTTTAGTTCCATAATCAAACGGATAACCTCCGTATATTTTAGCTAATTGTGAAAGTGGTAATATATCTGCAAATTCGTTTAACCTTTCTCCTCCAGCCATATCCCAAACTCCTGTATCTTCATTTACAGATTGCAATAATTGAACTTCCTTCTTTTGCAAATTTACAAAATAATTTGATATATATTTTTTTATTTGGAAAAAGTTTTGTAAAGGTAGCTCATAAAATTCTAATTCATCTATTTTTAAAGCAATGACAAATATATCTTTTACGTCTTCAATTTCTGCAGAAGTTGACAATTTTTTAAATATGCTTCTAACTTCATTATAAGAAAGTTCATTTATTTTGATTTTAAGCAATGCTTTTTCTTTCAGCGAAGTGAACAATGTAATGTAAGGTAATTGTTTTTTCGGTAACAATTCTGTGTATTGTCTTACTGTTATTTGTTTCATACTCTAATATTAATATTATTGCTCTTTTGCATTAATTCTTTTTCAATTCCATAAGATGTTAAATCAATATGCTCATCGTGTTTACCATTTGGAAAAACTGCAATTTGTTGTAGATAATGTTCATTCCAACTACCCTCTATTAATTTTACTCTTCCGCTTTCAATAAATGGGCTTACAGACCTTGCCCTTTCAATTTTTGACATTTGCACAAAGTCGCTTTTAATTTCTGCAATATTTAATCTTGTTTGTTGTTTTATTAATTGTGCAATACTTTTACCGCTTGCTTTTGGTTCTACATAAATCATGCTTATTTGAACGCCTACAGCTTTTATAAATTCAGGAATGAATTTTAATAGTTCAGGCATTTCTAAATATTTATCAATAGAAGTTAGTATAATATAATCGTTATTATATTTTCCAGCAATTTGTATTCCTGTAGGGTCGTTTGCGTTATCTTTTGTATACGCACCATCAATATACATATTCCATTTTATAGGCGGAATTAATTGTCTTGGTATAATTTGAAACCAATTCTTTTTCCATTCACCGCCCTCATCAGGCGAAGGAGTTTGCATATATTGACCAGCAAAAGTATATCGGCTTCCTTGCCTAATTTGTTCTAATTCTTCAAAGGTATGTTTTTCTTTCCATAATGGCTCGTTGTTTTCATTTAAAGCTGGTAAACATAAATGGGTCCACTCTTCCCCACTACCTCCATTTAAAAGAAACCCAGACATATCGTCTTCGTGTAATCTTTGCATAATTACAATAATTGGAGTATCTCTATCGTTTACACGTGAACGAATTGTGTTGTTAAATCTTTCATTAACCGCTTTTCTTTTTACTTCGCTAAATGCATCGTCAGGTTTTAAAGGGTCATCAATAATAATAGCTCCGCTAAATTCTTTTGAATCCGTAACACCCGCACCAAAACCAGTAATCGCACCACCTGAAGCAGTAGCATAAACACCACCGCTCCAATCATTAAACCATTTTGATTTTGATTGTGCATCTTTTTTAAGTTTCATTTGCCATAGCTTTTGAAACGAATCACTTTCAATATATTCTTTTGTTTGACTTGAATTATCTAGTGCTAAACTATCGGAATATGATAAGTGTATAAATTTAGAAGAGGGATTTTTTGCAAGTGACCAAGCAATAAAACATTTAACGGCTAGCTCTGTTTTTCCATAACGTGGCGGAATGTTAATAATAAGCCTTTTTATATTGCCTTTTGCAACTTCTTGAAGTGTGTTAGCTATTTCTACAAAATGAGGCGCAGTGTTAAAATTGCGCCTTGTATTTTCTTTATATATGTATCTAGTGAAAAATAATAAATCACTTTCACACATTACTTTTAAAACCTTTTCTTCATTAGTAAGCATTATCTAAAGCCTCTTTTATTCTTTTTATTTCTGCATCGTCTAAATCCTTAGCCTCGATATTAAAATTAGTTTGTTTAATTTCTTGAGGTGCTTTTCCAAATACGTGTTCTGCTACAAATAACTGACCTCTTTGGCTTTCTAACAATACTTTTTTAATAAAATGTATCTTTGCTTCGTCATCTGTTTCTTTATCGTATAATTCCTTTAAAGCAATAGAAAATAAATTGTTTACTTTTTCTTCGTCTACTTTTGGTTTTCTTCCAGCGCCATCGCGCGCTCCTCCTTTTGTTTTTTCCATATTGAAAAAAGTATTGATTATTCAATACGCAAATATACAAAAAAAACCGATACATTACATATCGGTTTAAATTTAATTACAAACAGTTCTATGTCTGCTATACCTTGTAAGTGTATTATTTGTATTAGTATAAGTTTGCAAAGGTAAAATTACACCATTAGTTGTGCAATCTGTTGAAGTAGAATTTACTACATTTAAAACAAAATACCAACCAGTTGAGCTACCTTGTCCTGTATTCCAATTATACGTGTAATCGTTATATTCTAAAACCTTATAACAATTACAATATACAAGTTGTGTTGTTGGCGTTGGTACTTCATCTGTTGAACACGCTACCATTCCGATAGCAAGTGTTACTAATAATAATATTTTTTTCATATTACAAATATACTTATTTATTTTTAATTATTAACAACTTTATCAAACATTTCAGGATTCATATCTCTTAATTTTAACCAATCGTTATCTGTATATTCTGTAACTAATACGTCCCAATACTTTTTAGTTTTAAAATCGTTATTAGCTTTTAGAAAAGTTGCTACTTGCAAATTATTCATTCTATTTTTAATTTTTATTTTAATTACAGGTTGATAACTATAAAATAACTTGCTATTATTTTGTTTTTGCTTTTCTATGTAATTATAATAATCTTGTATGTATTTTTTATCTTGAGTTTGAAATGCTTTGATAATTAATTTAGTTGCTGGGTCTAATTTATAATATTTTATTTTTTTTCTTAAATTATAAATATTGGTTCTATCTGTTTTTATATCATTTCCTATTTTTTCAAATAACTTACCTATTGGTAATTTTAATTTATTAGTTAGCATTTCAGCGTACATCGCTTTTAAAACTATAGGAACTACTTTTCTATTTGGTTTGGATATATCAATTCCTAAATTTTGTTTAATATCTTCTATGGTTATCATATCTTATTTGTTTTTAAGTTTTTTAATAAAGTAATTGAAATCCATACTTCCTTTTAGACCATATTCTTGCTGATACTTTCCACTTCATACTCCATTTTCAAATGCTTCTTTCATATCTTCCTCACTATACTTATTCTTGTTTTGTTCTTGTTGCCATTTAGATATTTCAATGTACTTACCGTAATGTTTTTCTTGCCATTCTTTAAATGATAAAGATTCTCCATAAATTACCACTGCAAAAGAAAATATAGATTCTCTTTTTAATTGATGAAATTGTACATTAAAATCATAATTATTTTCTAATAAATTTTCTAAAGATGATGTATTAACTTCTTCAAGTGTTTCCTGTTTTTCAGTTTCAATAGTGCAACCATAACTACCATTTACTATTGGTAATTTTTGTTTAGATTCTTCTTTTGGAATGATTATCATATATTCATAAGGACTATATATTTCTTTAAAACTTCTAAACTTTTCAACTTCAACCTCCTCACAAGTAGGATTTTTAACAAACCATTGTAAGAACTCATCATCAATAGCTTGAACACCATCTTTGATAAGGTCTTGGTCTGTTGTAAGAATGATTTTTTTGTCTGATTTATCAAGATTGCAATTTGTATATTTTCTTATGTAATTTGTGCTTTTATTAAAAAAATAATCCCCATCTTTAATTTCTTCATCAGAAGTAATGTAGATGTTTTGGTTTTTATGAATCAAAGTATTTTGACTTTCGTGATTATCTAAATCTAATATATTATTAAAACTTAAATATAATTTACTTGGCTTGTCTGTTGGAATTACCCATAAATTTCTTTTCTTTTCCATATAAAATTATTTGCTGTTGTTCTATTGTATTTTGGATTAACACATTGTGTTATACAAGAACATCTTGTTAATGTTTTCTTTGATGCTTCTGTAACAGAATTATATTCTGCTATAAAATTATTGTTTAAATCATACTGTAATACTGCAATTGGTTTTTTACCTGGTGTAGGATTATTTTTTCTTCTAACTTTTTCTTTTTCTAACTTTATTAATATGTTATCAACTTTATCTGAAGAATATTTTTCTTTATATAACCATATAAAATTATTACAAGTTAATACTTTACCGTTAAGAGCAGCATATAAAGCTTGTCTATGAATTTTAAGTTCTTTACAAATAGTTTCTATGTTAATCCACTCTTTGACAATATTTCCTTTTAAATCTATTTGATACGTTGGAGTTATTCTGTTTTGAGAACCTTTTCTTCCTTCTCCTCCATCAGTAAAATTTACAAGAGTACCTTTTCCTAAGTCTTTTCTTCCATATAGAGCAATAAGCTCTATTTCTTTTAAACAAGCTTCTTCCCAAGATAGATTATCAAAAACTATATCTAATTTGTGTTCAGTTTTGTTTATAATTTTTTTAAAGTAATCAGTTCTTAGTGATAGATTTTTTGCTCTTTTGTATTTAGTATCAGAACCTATTCCTACATAGAAGATTTCATTCTTATCAAGTCTTGTATAAGTATATACGTATGCCATTTGTATTAAATTTTTAGTTCAATACAAAGATACAATAATTATACCAACTTTGGTAATACGTGTATGTTTTTCATATCTTATTTTTTTTTAATTGTTCAAACCATTCTTCAAAAGATAACTCTTTCCAATTTTCTATGTTTGGATAACCACTAAATCCTTTTTTATGACCAGCTTCAAAAGATAGTTTCATATCTTCCTCACTATACTTATTCTTGTTTTGTTCTTGTTTTTCAAAACCATATTTCTCAATAAGTCTTATAGCTTGTGCTTCGTTACCACATTCAAGACAGAATTTAATGTGTTGTAATAAACCATATTCAAGTGTTTCTTGTTTATCAAAATCAATAAACTCATAAGCGTTACTTCTATTAGCCAATACTTCTTCTTTTGGTATTATTTTAAATTCGTGTTTCATATCTTATTTGTTTTTAATAATAATATTTTATTTTTTCTTTTTCTTTTTCTTTATATTTAAATAAGTGTGTTTTTGCATCTTCTAAATTATCAAATAAGCAATACTTTTCTTGATATTCACTTCCAAACCATAAAAAATTAAGTTCTTTATCAATACCTTCCCAAAAAGGGAAATCTCTGCGTTGTGGTATAAACTTACCGTTTATTTCTTTTACCCTGTATTTTTTAAAAATGTTTTTCATATATTATTTATTAAATGTTTCGTTGTATAAATGGATTGCAAAAATTCTTGAATCATTATCAAAAATTAAATTACTTTGTTCGGATTTTTGTTTGTAGCCCTCTATAAATGCTTCTAATTTCTGTTCCTTATCCATTTCTAATGCTTGATTAAAAAGACCTATAAATTGCATCTCTTGTTCGTGAGTAAAATGAATAGATAATGCCTCTTGTAAAAATTCTACTGCTGTCTGTTCCATATATTATTTGTTTAATTATTACTCTGTTATTCTTTCGTAATTCTTTCTTATTACTGTTTCTATTTGATAACCCATTTGATTTAAATAAGTTCCTTTGCTTATTTGTTTGCTATCGAAAATAACCTCAAGCATAGGCTCTAATGATTTTTCAAGTTGTTCGCCTTTGTCTATTATTTCTTTAGCTAATAAACTATTGGCTTTAATATTGTTTAGCTCTGTAATTAGTAAATAACTTAGTACTGCTATTTTGTGGCTCTGCTGGTGGTGTTTTTTGCTCATAATATTTTAAATAAAAATGCCTACCTGTATTTGCGTTGGCTTCAACCTCAACACTCCTACAAATAGGCTAATATTGTTAAACTTACTAAATTGTTGAAGCGTAAGTATGATGCAAATATAAAAATAGTTTTTTTAACTACCAAATATTTTTTGGTGTAAATGTAAAATTGTCTTATGAATAGATAGATTGATTTCGTTTGCTGATATTGGTTTTGTAAATCGTGTTACTTCTTCTTTATATTCGTATTCAATCCACCATTTATATTTATGGTAAACAGGATATACTTTGTAACCTTTTTTAATTAGCTCATAGTTTTTATTTCCAAAGTCAGGTAAACGTTCTATTTCTTTACGCTTTGCCATTTAAAAGCTCTTTTGTTTTTACTCTGTATATTGCTATTAATTCTTTTATATCCTCAATAGTCAATAGAGCGGGTTTATTTCTATCGTTTACAAGTTGGTTATATCTTTCTATTCCAATTCTTTTTGGTAGCCTTAAAGCATACTCTATTATATTTCCATGCAATTCTTTATTACATTTGATGCAGGAACTATGTACGTTATCTTCATTAAATCGTAAATTAGGACTTGAACCTACGGAAAAAAAGTGTGAAGCATTTACATCGTTTTCTTTTAAAAACTTATCACACGACACGCAAGGTTTTCCTTTATCCCTTGTACGTATGTAAGTATTAAAAACCTTTTGGCAAATATTTAAGTAGTCTGATTTTGTCATTAACTTTTCCTTAAGTACTTTCTTTTCTTTTTGCCAATCGTTTGCTTTTTTACTTTTCATAAATTGTATTGAACAAGCAATCGAACACACAACTTGGGTATTATTCTGCGGTGTAAATTTATCTTTACAGCTTACGCATTTTCTTTGATATACTTTTTGCATTATTCTAAAGTTAAAGTTAAATCTTGGTTTGGTTCAGGAATAGTAACACCAAAAAAATCAAATATCCATTCTCTTATTCCTGCAAAATAATCCATCATTTGACTGGTTGATAATTCAGTTGTTGATTTTATTCTTTCAATAGTTTCTCCTGTGCTTTCATCTACTATTAAAGTTTCTTTTAAAAATTTAAGTTTCAGTAAGTCGTGTGTTTGGTCTTTTGTTAAAGTATGCCCAACTTCTTTTAGAGTGTTTTGAACAATAGGCACAACCACACCCCATAGGTAGGAATTTTGAGGAGTACTTCTTTTCTTCTTTGCCTTTTCTATTTTAATTACTATTTGCTTACCTTCAAAAGTTTGTATTGCATCTTTAATTAAATTTGTATTGCGTGTTAAAGTTCCGTTTTTAACCTCGCTGATTATTTCGTAATTCATTATTCAATTAAATAAGGTAAACCATTACTATTTACATCAAAGTTAAAATCTTCAAATCTATAACCTCTTGAGAATGGATTTGAAACGTTTATACTTCCATCTTCATTTTGTTCTAAAGATATTACATTTTCTGCTTTTTTTAATACATAAGTTCCTAAATGCCCCAAAGGTTTTCCAGTAGTTCCTGATTTATGTATAACCGTCATAATGTGTATTCCATATTCGTAAGTCCATTTAGTCAAATAATCAGATGCTTGTTTACTCATTACAATATCGTTAGTATTTTCTATTAAATCAGCAATTCCGTCAATAGCAACAAACTTAACTTTTTTATCATATAACTTATTTTGGTTAGATAAACAATAATCAATTAACTTTAATCTTTGCTCACTTGGTAAATTACGAGTTATGTAACATTTGTAATGCGTGTATAAACTCCCTACCATATCGTTTACTCGTCTAAATGTTCTTTGTGCATAATAAGCACCTTGCTCTGTATCAAAATCTAATATAGTAAAATCTTCTTTACGATGGCTTTTTATGTTTGGAAATAATTGATTTGTATTTCCACCTATAAAACTGGCTATAAATGCAGATTTAATAAACGATTTCTTTTTTTTACTTTCAGCTATAATTGCAGAAAATTCACTTGAAGTACATAAAGAAGTTGGATAACTATTTCCTTTGTACGTATGTTCGCCAATAGATAAAAGCGTATCAGGTGGTAAAAGTTCCTCGCTTAAATCTACATAACTACTAATTTCAATATCATTTATATTAAAATATTTTAAATTTTCTTCGCTAATTAATTCGTCAAAATTTATATCCATTATGTATAATTATTTGTGTTAGTAATAAATTCGTTTATAGTTTTTTCAAAAGATTTTTTAACATCGTCAAACTCCCACTTTTCTAAAATCTTATTACTAAATTCTTTTTCGTGTTTTTTTATTAATTCTAAATTATTGTTTTTAGCTTCTAAACTTTCAACTAATTCAAAAGTAATACCTTTTTCTTTCATTAAGTTTTGTAATGCTTGTATATTTAGTTCGCTTGTTAATCGTTCTAAATGTGAAATCAAAGGTAAATCTAAATCGTTTTGAACTTCTTTAATTGATGCGTTTATATTTCCGTGCCTTAATAAAGAAAAAAACATATTGGCACATACTACCTTTGCAAATAACGTTTGTTCAGTAATTCTTAATTCGGTTAAATAGTTAATCTCTTCTTGCAAAGTTTTTAATGCTTCAAAATCTTCTTTATAAACTTGTTTCTTTTCGTATAGTCTTTTAAAAGTATTTCCTAATCTTTTAAATGCTGATTGCGATTTCCAACTCATAATTAAAATTTTAATGGTATTCGTGTATTTTGTTTATTTGTTTTTGAAAACCAATCCGCATCAAAACCACCCCAACTTTTCTCAACACATTTTTCTAATACCTCGTTTATATTATATCCACTTTTATTGTATTGTATTACAAATTTATTAAAAGCTGTTTGTGTGTTTGTTAATTTTTTGTTTTTACGTACTTTAATCCAATCAAAAACTAATTCTTTTTTAGCACCTAAATTAATTAAAGAATTATAAAAAGAAAAAGGCAAAGGCTTATTTATATTTTCTTCTTTCTCTTTTACTTCTACTTCTTCTTTCTCTTCTTCTTCTTGGGGGTTAGTCATAGGGTTATTCATAGGGTTAGTCGTGGGGTCTATTGTAGGGTTACCTAAAACATCAGTATTACTTACCCTTAACCAACCTTTTACACTTGATTCAATAATATGCCTTTGACTTTCATAACATAGTTTTACAATAAAAGATAAATCTTTTGGGTCTTCATTTAAAAATTGTTTATTAATGATTGAAGTTAAAAATTCAAGTTTATCCTTGTCTTCTTTCAATTCATTAAAAACATCAAAATAACTTCTTAAGAAATTAAATGCTTTTCGTTTTGTTGGTTTCATATTATAATAAAAAGACAAAACCCCTAAAGAGCCATCACACATCTTTAAGGGTTTGTCGTGCTAATAAATTAGCAATATTTTCCTGTAAGTGATGGTTTACGTATGCAAATATACAAAAAAAATATAACCTGCAAAATTAATTGCAGGTTTTTATTAACAATTTTAGAAATTTATTTCTTTGCTTAATAAATATTTAAAATGTTTTTCTCTTGTATCTAAAACTTCTTCATTATTACCTTTAAAAATATTATCATATTTGATTAAAAAAGTATGTGCTTTTCTATGTTCTTTAATTGGTAATATAAAAAAATCATCTAAATAATCATCT
>NZ_JBILQL010000017.1:0-34671 GCF_044373165.1 Flavobacterium sp. | reverse complement strand
GAAACCATCGCCATCGACAGCGAATTTGAAGTCATAGAACATGCCGAAAATGAAGTCGACACCGTAAGTTTTTACGACGTAGAGCAAAGTTTATTATCAATCTTAAAAAAATGGAATGGCTTAGGAGAACCGGTGGCTATTGGCGACAAATGGAAAGGCGGCAATATGAAACTAACTCCGGGACAAGCAGGATTGGCGGCTAAGGATGTGCCTATCGATGTGTTTTTTCACAAAATTGTAATGTTGCGCGATCGACTTCGTGTGATGGAACAAAAAATCAATGCCAGCAATTTAGAAGAAATTGAAAAAGTAGAATTGCAACAATACATTACCCGAATTTACGGAAGCTTGACCACTTTTAATGTCTTGTTTAAATCGCAAACCGATTATTTTGTTGGCGAAAAATCCAAATAAACTTTAACCTAATTTTTGAGAGATTTGCTTGGTAATTGCGTACTTTTATCAATCTTAAAAGATTTTAGTCATGAAAAAAATAGTCATAGGGATTGTAGCCATCGGATTGTTACTATTGGCTTGCAAAAGCTCATCATCAAAAGAAAAAAGCAAAGCGGTCAGCATTACTTTCCAATCCAAAAGCGGCAGCAATGTTAATGGAACTGCCTCATTTATAGAAAAAGACGGCGAAGTTACCTTTACTGCAAACTTCACCGGATTAAAACCCGGAGAACACGCTATTCACATTCATGAAAAATCGGATTGCTCCGCTGCCGACGCTACTTCAACCGGTGGCCATTGGAATCCAACCTTTAAAAAGCACGGTCGATGGACTGACTACGAACACCATAAAGGCGATATGGATAATTTTTATGCCAATGCCGATGGCAATGCTACTGTATTGTTTAAAACCAGCGAATGGTGTGTAGGCTGTGGCGATGAAACCAAAGATATCTTGGGTAAAGCGGTAATTGTTCACGAAAAAGCCGATGATTATGTAACCCAACCTACCGGTAATGCCGGTGCCAGATTGGCTTGTTCGGCCATCATAAAATAATGGTTTTTGGAAGAAAAAGAACATTTATACTTTAAGAATGCGCAAGAATGGCGCAAGTGGTTGCACCATAACCATCAATCGTCAACCGGTGTTTATCTTATTTTTTACAAAGTAAGCAGCGAAACTCAAAGCATGCGATGGGAAGAAGCCGTTCAAGTTGCCATTTGTTACGGATGGATAGATTCTACAGTAAAGAAATTAGACGATGACCGTCGCCGACAAATGTTTACTCCCAGAAAAGAGAAAAGTGTTTGGAGCAAACTCAACAAAACTTATATTGAAAAACTCATTGCCGAGAATTTAATGCATGAAAGCGGTTTGCGAAAAATTGAGATTGCCAAACAAAACGGTTCTTGGGAATCATTAGATGATGTGGAAAACGGCATAATACCTGAAGACTTAGCCTTGGCTTTTGAACAAAATAAAACAGCTTTGGATAACTACAATAAATTTAGTCCTTCCTATCGAAAAAGCTATCTCTATTGGTTGAATCAAGCCAAAAGAGTCGAAACCCGCAAAGCCCGTATCGCAGAAATTGTTTCCCTTTGTGAGCAAAATATCAAGTCGAGAGGCACATTCTAAATTTGGTAACAAATTCATTACTTTTCACAAACAAAAATGATTTAGTTTTGTGCCGATAATTATCCGATAAATGATTAACCCATCAGTTCACGGTTGGATTGACAAGTTTTTTGCTGAGCAAAGTTTGTCACCACATTCGTTTCCACAAAACGAATCGGATTTCTACACCCGAACCAGAGCTACCGGATTTATATTTGGTCATGTGGTAAGCATTGACGCTTCCATTGCCATAGCAACTGAAAACCGACTTCCGCAAGAGCTGTCCAAAATTGGCATGCTCAATACGCTTTACCAAATGTATCGTTTGACCAAGCAAAATAATGAGTCTGCCAACTTTATCAATGAAGCTGTAGCTTTTTACAACACCATGATTCCAAAAGGATTTAATCCTTTAAAGAAAGTATTAGAATCGAGTTCGCCTTCTAGTAAATTAGAAAAAATCATTCACGACAGGGTGCAAACCAATGAGGACATGTTCAGTAAAAACTTTTCTCATGTGATTACTAATGCTTTACTGTTTATAGACGTTTTAGCCTTCAAACAATACTTAGAAAAAGGCAGCGTTCCGGAAAAATACTCTACCATTATTGAAGATATTGTGATTAGTGTAGTGTCGCTTTCGCTAAAATCAAAAACCGGTATTTCTCAGCACGATGACTTACTGGCCAAGCTTTTTGAATCTTCAGTTCGCTACAATAAATTCGGCAGAAACGCTATTACTTCTATTGAAAATTTAGATTTAAGTTACCTTTCCAATAGCCTTGAAAAACATTATATTATCGATTTGGCAGGTATAAGTTTATGGAGCGATGAAAAGGTAGAAAATGAAGAGCGGTACTTTTTGTTTAAGTTAGGTGAGTTTTTAAAAATAAACGATACTGAAATTTTAAACAGCATTAACTTTATCAATGATTTTATTGTAAAATACAAAAGTGAAATTCCGTATTTCAATTTTTCCAATCCGGTAAAACATTTTTACGATCAAACTACAGATAGTGTAGCCATTTTGATTAACCGAAATAAGTCGAGGTTGCTCAAAGAAATCTCAGAAAGCAAAGAGTTAATGCAACTTTTGGCCAAATCCACACACAAAGATTTAGACAAAGAGGAAAAGAAGAAAATGAAAAAACAACTGCTCGACATCTGTAAAAGTATCCCGTCATTGACCATTTTTTTGTTGCCGGGCGGCGGTTTGCTGTTGCCTATTTTGATCAAGTTCATTCCGCAAATGTTGCCGTCTTCTTTTAACGAAAATATAGAAGATTAATAACCCTCAATCCAAGAGAACGATTCCGATTTTATTTTGTCTTTGTTATCTTTAATGTATTGCAAATAAGCTACAGCTACCGGACTCATCGCTTTTCCTTTTAGCCAAACCAATCGCCAATTGGAAGTCAAAGGCAAACCTTCTGCCGGTAAAATCACTACATCTTCCTTTTCCAATTCATTTTTCAAACCTATCAAAGGCATTACGGAATAGCCTAAACCGGCAATTACCGCTTGTTTTACAGCTTCATTGGAGGTTAATTGCAATCGCATTTTCGGACTGACACCATACTTTTTCAAGTAACCTTCCATTGATGTTTTGGTAGCCGAACCGTCTTCTCTAAAAATTAACGGAAACTCAGAAAGAAAATCAGTGCCAACTGCCGAAGCTTGGCTTTTAGCATTTTTATGTCCTACTAAAAACAGCTTGTTTTCCATTAAAACTTCAGATTCTAAGGCCACATCATTCGGCAAAATGGACACCAAAGCAAAATCGACTTCATTATTTTTGATACTTTTAATCACTTTGGTTTTATTGTTTACATCCATTTCCAATTCAATGCCGCTATTTCTATTCATAAATTCGGCTAAAAAATAAGGTATAACATACTTTCCCGTTGAAACGACAGCCAACTTTAGCTTACCGGATAAAATGCCTTTATAGGCTAAGGTTTTGTAATTAACAGCGTTTACTTCGTCTATAATTTTTTGTGCGGCCAAAGCAATCTCACTCCCGAAATCTGTTACATACAGCTGTCGTCCAATCACCTCAGTTAGCGGAATTTCAAATTGGTCTTGGAAATTTTTCAATTGAATAGAAACCGCAGGTTGGGTTAAAAAAAGCTCTTCCGCGGCTTTTGTAATACTCTTGGTTTGTGTAATCTTTAAAAAGATTTGAAGTTGGTGTAACGTAAAATTCATAAAAATAGTTTATACATTTCATTACAAATATAAATAAAAATATATGAAATATAATTTTCAATTTTGCCTCGTCAAACAATTAAAAATATATAAAATGACAAGAATCACTGTAGCAAAAGGCGACGGAATTGGTCCGGAAATTATGGATGCCACACTCGAAATCATCAAAGCGGCCGGTGCCCAACTTACAATTGATGAAATTGAAGTAGGTGAAAAAGTGTATTTGTCCGGCAATACTTCAGGAATTGCTGCAGAATCTTGGGACATTATACGCAAAAACAAAGTGTTTTTAAAAGCGCCCATCACTACACCTCAAGGTGGTGGTTACAAAAGTTTAAATGTCACTACTCGTAAATTTTTGGGATTGTATTCTAACGTTAGACCATGCATGAGTTTGCATCCGTTTGTAGAGACAAAACACCCAAAGATGGACATAGTAATCATTCGTGAAAATGAGGAAGATTTGTATGCCGGAATTGAGCACCAACAAACAGATGAAGTGGTTCAATGTTTGAAATTAATCAGCCGTCCGGGTTGCGAAAAAATTATCCGCTATGCCTTTGAATATGCCAAAGTTTACGGAAGAAAAAAAGTTACCTGCTTCACCAAGGATAACATTATGAAGCAAACTGACGGTTTATTCCATCAAGTATTTGATGAAATCGCTGCTGAATATCCTGAAATTGAAAACGAACACTGGATAATAGATATCGGTGCCGCAAAGATGGCAGATACTCCGGAAGTTTTTGATGTCATTGTAACCCTCAACTTATACGGTGATGTATTGTCTGATGTAGCTGCACAAATTGCCGGTTCGGTAGGATTAGCCGGTTCTGCAAACATCGGGGAAGAATGTGCTATGTTTGAAGCCATTCATGGTTCTGCACCGAGAAGAGCCGGACAAAATGTTGCCAATCCTTCCGGTTTATTGGAAGGTGCTGTAATGATGCTAAATCATATCGGACAAACCGAAGTGGCTGAAAAAGTCCAAAACGCTTGGTTAAAAACTATTGAAGATGGTATTCATACTTACGACATATACAAAGAAGGTGTTAGCAAAGAGAAAGTCGGTACCAAAGAATTCTCTCAAGCGGTTATAGCCAACCTTGGGCAAAAACCTAAACTACTCCTCGAAGTTTCTTATGCTAAAGATGCGGTGTTAAACCTTCCGAAATACGAAAAAAAACCAGCTAAAAACAAAACATTAGTCGGCGTTGATTTATTTGTGCACTGGAATGGAACCAATCCTAACGAGTTGGCTGCCAAACTACAAAGCATCAATACCGATAATAAACAGTTGACCATGATAACCAATCGCGGGATTAAAGTTTGGCCTGACGGTTTTGAAGAAACCTATTGCACTGACCATTGGCGTTGTCGTTTCAAACCCACAAATGAAAAATGGTCAGACCAAAACCAAATCATTAATTTATTATCCAGAGCATTGGATGCCAAAATTGATGTAATTAAAACCGAAAACCTCTACGAATTTGACGGTAAACCGGGCTATTCTTTAGGACAAGGGCAATAAAAAAGTATGAAAACAAATGTAAACCCCAAAATAATATTCAAAGCCAAGCTGCTATTTTGCTTAATGGTATTGTCAAGCGGACTTTATCTAAGCTTAACCAACAATTCATTAATTAACAATGCTATTTTGGGCTTGGGCATTTTAGTAACAAATTTCAGTATCAACAAACCTTTAAATCAGTAAAAATGTCGAATAATAAAGAATATAAACTAATTGACGGTACATTTTCCGCTGAAGATGCCGACCAAATTTTAACCGCATTACTCAATTATAAAATAGATTACCATAATAGAGAAGATTTCAGCAAACATATCCGATTTAACAGGGATATTGAGCATTCCAAAAAACGTATCCAAGAGCTTACAGAAACTAAAAAGGCTGTCAAAGATTTGATAGCTAACATGGAATCGAACAAATTTAATTTGGTTATTAATAGTACGATTACAATAAGACTTGAAGAAGCCTAATGTTTGATGGAAGAAATCTTCTCATTGCTACCAAGCATCGGAAAGAAACAGTGATAGCTCCATTGTTTAGTGACGCATTTGGAGTTCACTGTTTCACTTCTGATGAATTTGACACCGATAGTTTGGGTACATTTTCGGGAGAAATTGCCAGGAAAAAGAATATTATTGAAACACTACGCGATAAATGTGATCTCGCTTCAAAAACTGTCGGTGCCGACTTGGTTGTGGCTAGCGAAGGTTCTTTCGGAGCGCATCCTACCCTTTTTTTTGCTCATGCCGATGACGAATGGATAATACTAAAAGATTACCGAAATAATTTAGAGATTACAGCCCGGGAAATGAGTGTTGAAACTAATTTTAACGGGGAAGCTATTGCCAATAAACCTATGTTAAAAGCGTTTGCGGACAAAGTACAATTTCCAACCCATGGAATTATACTCAAACCTGCAGAAGCAAATTACAATAAAGTTATCAAAGACATCGAAAATTGGGTGGAATTGGATCAACAGTTTGATAAACTGATAAACGAATTCGGAACCGCTTATGCAGAAACAGATATGAGAGCGATGCGCAATCCTACTCGTATGAAAGTCATTGCCAAGGTGACAGAAAAACTAATTGCTAAAATAAAAAACACTTGTCCGTCCTGTGATTATCCTGGATTTGATGTCACTGAAATTAAACCGGGATTACCTTGCAGCAACTGCTTACTTCCTACCCGATCTACACTAAGTCATATTTATCAATGTAAAAACTGTAATCATACAGCGGAAAAAAGGCATCCGAGAATCTTGCTGTTTGAAGATCCAATGTATTGTGATCATTGCAACCCTTAAATCATGAATAACATTTCAACCGATATATTAAAGGCTAAAGCCCTACTTGAAAACGATAATCTGGTGGCTATACCTACTGAAACCGTTTATGGTTTAGCCGGAAATGCTTTCAGTGAAACCGCCATCAGAAAAATATTTGAAACTAAAAATCGTCCTTTTTTTAATCCTTTG
Organism: Flavobacterium sp.; assembly: GCF_044373165.1. Classification (GTDB taxonomy): domain Bacteria; phylum Bacteroidota; class Bacteroidia; order Flavobacteriales; family Flavobacteriaceae; genus Flavobacterium. The sequence goes on along the minus strand of NZ_JBILQL010000017.1, from coordinate 27,885 downwards.
ATTGTACATATACATTCCAAAGAATTACTAAACGAGATAACCGATAACCTACCACAAAAGGCTTATCAATTGGCGGATGCCTTTTGGCCGGGATCACTGACATTGGTGGTAAAGAAAAAAGACAATATCCCATCTTTAGTCACCGCCGGAAAAGACACAGTAGCCGTTAGAGTTCCAAATCACCCGTTAACGTTGTCTTTGTTGCGTTTGCTCGATTTTCCTTTGGTAGCGCCGAGTGCCAACCCATTTGGTTCCATAAGTCCAACAGCTGCTGAGCATGTAGCCCGATATTTCAATGATAGTTTGTCGTTAATTTTAGATGGTGGCCATTGTGAGAGTGGAATAGAATCAACTATCATCGGTTTTGAAGAAGATGAAGCTGTAATTTACCGCTTGGGTGCTATTTCAATTGAAGATATTGAAGCGGTAATAGGCAAAGTCAGTATAAAGAATTCAAAAGAATCAGCGCCTGAAGCACCGGGTATGTTACTGAAACATTATGCGCCAAATACTAAAACTATAATGGTCGATGATATTGAACAATATATTCAAGAAAGCGATTCCAAAAAAATTGGCACCCTAACTTTTTATAAAAAAACAGTCAGCCACAAAGTGTTGCACCAAGAAGTTTTGTCGGAGCAAAAAAACTATAAGGAAGCGGCGGCTAATTTATACCAAGCCATGCACCGACTTGATAATATGGGTTTAGACATAATTGTGACCGAACGTTTTCCGGAAGAGAACTTAGGAAAATCTATTAACGACCGCTTGAATCGAGCCACCAAATAACTACTTATGAATTTAGATTTACTATTTGACAATTTAACCAACCCGGCTTTGTTATTCTTTATTCTTGGGATTATTGCCGCTCGTTTGAAAAGCGATTTAGAAATTCCGCCCAATACCTCAAAATTTATCTCGCTCTACCTACTCTTTTCAATCGGATTCAAAGGCGGACAAGAATTGGCTCATAGTCATTTTGATATGGAAATCATTTGGTCGGCCTTATTTGGCGTTTTTATTGCCACCATCATACCAATATATTGTTTCTTTATACTCAAACAAAAATTCAGTATCGAAAACTCCGGAGCCATTGCAGCAGCTTATGGTTCGGTTAGTGCGGTAACGTTTGTAACAGCGATTTCCTTTTTAGAAATTCAAAAGTACCACTACAGCGGACACATGGTAGCCATTATGGCTTTGATGGAAGCACCGGCAATTATTGTAGGCGTAATTTTGATGAGAATGTACGATAAAAAAACAGCTGTTAAAGCTAAGTTGAGTCCGGTTATCCGTCACTCATTAACCAACGGAAGCGTTCTCCTGATTTTAGGAAGTTTACTCATTGGTTACCTCGCGAGCGATCAACAAGCTATGGGTATCAAACCTTTTACCACTGATATCTTTAAGGGCTTTTTAGCCATCTTTTTATTGGATATGGGGATTGTAAGTGGCAAAAAATTAGACGTATTCTTCAGAAGCGGATGGTCACCCATAATTTTTGCCGTTGTGATACCTTTGTTAAACGGCGTAATGGCTTCCATCGCCAGTCAGTGGATAACCCATGAAATCGGTAACCGTTTTATCTTAGCAATTTTAGCAGCCAGTGCTTCATACATAGCTGTTCCTGCCGCAATGAAAATTGTTGCGCCCAAAGCCAATCCGGGTTTGTTTCTCCCTATGGCTTTAGCCGTAACCTTTCCATTTAACATTACCTTTGGAATGCCGATTTACTTGAGCATAATTCTCAATACTTGATAAGCAATTAAATCGGGAAAGTTAATCGATATACTTCGTCTAATTCATCGTTAGAACTCATATTAACACCCAAATCAGTTACGTAGCCGGAATTTAAACCGTAGGTCCAACCGTGAAGTGTTAAATCTTGACCATTTCTCCAAGCGCCTTGCACTATAGAAGTTTTGGCTAAATCAAAAACTTGCTCTTGGACATTGATTTCAACAAACTTATTGAAGCGTTCATCTTCATCGGCAAAGGAGTTCAAGTAGTCTTCGTGCAAACGGTAAACGTCTTTAATATGACGAATCCAATTGTCAATTAAACCGATGGATTGATTACCCATAGCAGCTTTTACGCCACCACAACCATAGTGACCACAAACTATAACATGTTTAACTTTCAATACGTTAACCGCATAATCCAAAACACTTAACATGTTCATGTCGCTGTGAATAACCATATTGGCTATATTTCTGTGTACAAAAACTTCACCGGGTTTAGCACCGATAATTTCATTGGCCGGTACACGACTGTCGGAACATCCAATCCAAAGCAAAGGTGGTTGTTGTCCTTTTGCCAAGTCTTTGAAATACTCTTTATCGATTGACAATTGGGATTCAACCCATTTTTTATTATTGTCTAAAATCTTTTTATAAAAATCGCTGCTCATTTTTTATGTTGGTTAGTTAATAGTATCTATTGTTTAAAAACAGGCTCCATTTTACGCTTCATAACGTTATAGCGATGTTCAATGGTTACTGTATTTTTATTACCTTCTGAATTTTCAAGTTTATAGGCTTTTTTAAAGCCAACTAAGGTAACATTAATATTCAATTCTTTGGCCTTGATTTTTTTAAATTCTTTGATCAAATCCAAAATATCATGAGCTATATATACCGTATCAGTGGCGTTAATAACCACTATAGCATTCTTTGGAATTTCATTTAAAGTTGATTTGATAGCTGATTTATTCAAAAAAGAAACCTCCTGTGCCAAATCTATGTGGATAACATCTCCTTCAGTATATTCGTCTTTTCTGAAACGATAAGCTCTTTTTGAATTACCAATCAGCACGAAGAGTATATTAACGATCATTCCTAAAGCAACTCCTTTGAGCAAATCGGTTAATACTACGGCTACGAAGGTTAAGATGAAAGGAATGAATTGGTAAATTTTATCTTTTTTCCAAAAATGTTTCAATGTCTTTGGATTGGCTAATTTATAACCCACTAATAACAACACAGCTGCTAAAGTGGCTAATGGGATTTTATTCAATATGGCAGGAATAGCTAAGACACTAATCAATAACAAAAGACCGTGTATGATTGCCGACATTTTTGATTTGGCTCCGGCTGCACTATTGGCAGAAGTTCTAACCACAACCGAAGTCATGGGCAATCCACCCAATAATGAACTTACAAGATTTCCAATGCCCTGAGCTTTCAACTCAACATTGGTATTGGTATATCTTTTTTGAGTATCCATTCTGTCTGCCGCTTCAATACACAACAAAGTTTCTATGGATGCTACAACGGCTATAGTGGCACCAACTATCCATACTTTAACATTGGTGATGGCTGCAAAATCAGGCAAAACAAAAATATTTTGGAGTTCTTCAATAGAGGTCGGCACCGGTAATTTTACCAAATGATCTCCGTTGATGGCCAAAATACTACCGGTTTGAATAAAGAATTCATTCAGTATGACACCAAAAATAACCGCAACCAAAGCAGCCGGCACTAATTTAATTTTTTTCAAAAAATCAATTTGGTTCCAACCTATCAAGATAGTTAAGGAAAGTACTGTAATGATCAAAGATCCGAGTTGAATGTGGTCTACCAATGAGAGTAATTCTGTAAAAGTATTTTGGCCATCAGATTGTACAAACGATTCGTCTCCTTCAAAATCATTATCATAACCAAAAGCATGAGGAATTTGTTTCAAAAAAATGATAACACCTATACCAGCTAACATGCCTTCTATAACATTGTTTGGGAAAAAATTTGAAATAGATCCAGCCTTTAAAAAGCCGAGAAGTAGTTGAATCAAGCCTGCAATAAATACAGCGGTTAAAAAAATATTAAAAGCACCTAAATCTGTTATAGCAGTCAAAACGATTGCTGTTAAACCGGCAGCCGGACCGGAAACACTTAAGTGAGAAGTACTCAAATAACCGACTATGATACCGCCAACAACTCCCGAAATAATCCCTGAAAATAGCGGTGCGCCCGACGCCAAGGCAATACCCAAACACAGTGGTAAAGCCACCAAAAAAACCACTAATCCCGATGCGAAATCGGATTTGAGGTTTGCAAAAAGATTCATTTTTTTTGTCATACCAATTATTAATTTAATACATAAAATCTTCGCTAACGCGAAACCGGAAACCAATGCATCAAACTAAATTGGGTGGTGGTGAGAAAATTTCTTCAGAAACATTACCATGTTTAGATAAATTTTCAGAAATAATGATAGCGTTCCTGTGGAGCTCATTCGCTGTAAAAGGATAATCAAAACATTGTTTCATAGTCTTGACTTCCTTGATGTCTTTGTGAATTTCTTCTTCTGCAAAACTATAAAACAACGAAATATCTGCACTCTTTTTAATCAAAGTAACCACTGTGGGTGTTGATAGAAAAGAAACAAATAAAATCAATATTACAGTTGCAATGTATTTCATCGGGCTAAAGTAACAATACGAATAGTCGGAACACTAATTTTAATTAAAATTTAACACGTATTTTCTAAAAAAACTTGCATTAAATCCTTAGCTGATTGTTGAATCATTTTTCAAATTTACAGTAAAATTTATAAATATAATCCCTTGAACACTATAAAATAAATTGATAGTTTTTATCTTTACGTTAAATTATACTATAAATGACAATCACACAATTGAAATACGTTTTAGCAGTTGCTGAGCACAAAAATTTTACCCTTGCAGCAGAAAAATGCTTTGTAACACAACCCACTTTAAGCATGCAAATCCAAAAGATTGAGGAAGAGTTGGGAGTGCAAATTTTTGACCGAACCAAAAAACCAATACAACTCACTGAAATAGGACTGAAAATTGTAAACCAATCCAAAAACATTGTCAATGAAGCTGATAGAATTCAGGACATCGTTGACCAACAAAAAGGATTCATAGGTGGTGAATTTAGATTGGCTATTATTCCTACGGTAATGCCTACGCTATTGCCCATGTTTTTGAATAATTTTATCAAAAGATATCCAAAAGTAAAATTGATTATAGAAGAATTAAATACGGCAGAAATCATTACTAAATTAAAAAATGGTCATTTAGATGCCGCTATTGCTGTAACTCCTTTGGAAGACGAAAAGATTAAAGAAGTGGTATTGTATTTTGAGCCTTTTGTTGCCTACATTCCAGAAAGCCACCAATCTTTTTACAAAAAAGAAATAGAAATTAGTGATTTGAATGTCAATGAGATTTTATTATTGCAGGACGGACATTGTTTCAGAGACGGAATTCTGAATTTGTGCAAAAATCTCAATCAAGAGGAAAGAAATAAATTTCAAATAGAAAGCGGGAGTTTTGAGACTTTGATTAAGTTAGCCGATGAAGGATTAGGGACTACTTTGCTGCCTTATTTGCATACCTTGGATTTGCCAGAAAAAGACAAAACCAAATTAAAACATTTCTCTGAACCAAAACCGGCTCGAGAAGTCAGTTTAATATATCCGAAAAACGAATTGAAAATTCATATAATTGACGCCCTACGCAATACCATTTCCGGTGTCATCAAAGGCGCGATTACTTTTCAGAATGTTGAAATTATCAGTCCGTTACAAAAAAAATAAGGAGCCTTGCACAGAAGCTCCTTATTCCTAAACAAACTCAATTAATTACTAATTTACAACCTTTAAACATTGTTCTAATTCGGGATGCTCTTTGGTGAAGTATTGAAGCCACTTTTTTAGCTGTTCGATTTCATAAGGCAATAAGTTTTTTACCGCTTTTTTTAATTCTTTAGCAAAAAGAATAGGATCAAAACTTACTCTTTCGAGCACAGATTTGGTGTAATCGTAGATCATTCTAGGCATAATAGTTAAGATTTGGGGTTATCTTATCGTAAGAACGTTTTGTAAAAGTATAATAAATTATCTTAATGAACTACAAAAAAGCAAAAAAATAACCGTTTAAACACGTAAAATATCGACGAAATACACTTTTTTGTATTTTTAATGTATATTTTCTTACTATTGCACTAATTGACACTAAAAAAGGAACCTTTTAAGTTCCTTTAGTTTTATTAGTTTTTAATACGCAATAAGCAGTGTTGCAATTCCGGCTTTTCTTTGGTAAAATTTAATAGCCAGCGGGTTAATTCTTCCAGTTCATAGGGCAACAGGACTTTTAATGCTTTTTCAAGCTCTTTGCAAAATAATCCTGTATCAAAACTTACTTTCTTCAACACTGATTTGGTGTGGTCTAACATGCTTTTAGACATAAAAAGTATTAAGTTTTTGAGTTAATAAATAAGTAAGAACGAGTTTGTTTTTCAAAAGTAGAAAATATAAATCACCAATTATTTAAAATAAAAGTTAAAAAAAGAAAATACAATGTTAAAGTTTTAAGGGCCTTTAACCGCTCGCAACATCTCTCGTTTTCCCGGCGCACCGGGTAACTTCTCTATGGAAAAACCTACAGCTAACATAGCGTTCTTGATAGACGTTCGACAAGCATAGGTAACCAAAACTCCATTAGGTTTGAGCGCTAGGTACATTCTTGAGAAAATATCTTCACTCCACAATTCCGGCTGCACTTTAAAACCGAAAGCATCAAAATATATTAAATCGAAAGCCTCTTTATCATTGATTTCCTCAAAAAACTGCTTTCTTTTGGTTAAAGTAAAATTCTCCGTTATGTTGATTGGAATTTCCCAATCTGTTTGATGCAATTGTTCATAGACTGATACCGACCGTGGCGAAATCTCTATAGCGTAATTCATTTTCCGGGCTTCGTCCAAAGTAACCGGATAAGCTTCTACGCCAACATAACTAACATTATGCCGACTCTTTTCAGCTTCCAAACAAGTGATAAAAGCATTCAATCCGGTGCCGAATCCTATTTCTAAAACAGCAATGGGCTTCTCTTTGAATAGAGAAAACCCATTGTTTATGAATACATAGTAGGCTTCTTGAACCGCACCGTGTTTAGAATGATAACTTTCTTCCCAATCCGGCAAATAGATAGTGGTTGAACCATCCTTTGTTTGGATAATTTCGCGTTTCAAAACTACTCTTTAATGTATAATTTTTTTATCCTCGGAATTGGTCCGCCACACTTTTGCTGATGACATTGGATACAAGCATCTACTCCATTATTAAAATGTTCTTTGGCGTTTTTTGGATCTTTGTAAATCATTTCCTGAGCTTTGATAAACTTTGCCGCTTGTTCTTTAAAAAAAGCATCATTATCGGTCTCATCGGTCATTACCGCTTTGTGAATCTTCATAAAATGCTGCGGAAATTGCCCAATGGTATCTCCTTTAATAATGCGGTCTTTCAGTCTTTGATTGTCTACGTACATCTGTTCCATTAAAGCAGCCATCTCAGACATTTGGTACATCTCCAGCTTCTTTTCGGTTTTAGGCTCACATTTTTCCTCTACTGCTTTTTCTTCTTTCTTCTGACAAGAAAGTACAGATAACGCTAAAAAAAGAAGTACTAAAATTACAACTATTACTTTCTTCATTCCAACCTATTTTCTGATGTATACACCGGTGGCTAAAAAGGAATAGGTTACTTCGGGTTTGGTGATTTTGGCAATTTCTGCGGCCGACTTTCCACCGTCTTTTGCGTAATGCTTTAATTCATCAACCGAAACCACATCAACAAAAGCTTTACCGTAAACAATAGCCTGACTGTCATCGGCATTTAAAGGAACAAAAAAGCCGTAATCTTTAAATTTAACAAATGAAGTGTCATCTCCGGCCAAGTCCATTTTCATCCAACATCCTTTTTTCTTGCAAACCGATTTGATTTTAGATTCAAACTGCACCGTGATGGTATCTCCTTTTTTAAGGGTTTTGTATTTTTTCAACATTTGTTCTTTAGTCAAAAGTTTGGCCACTTTAAATTTTTCACCAAACGAAGCGTAATCTTTACTGTTAAAAGCTTTGGCCGTAGACTTGGCTTTGGATTGAGCCATAACATTAGAACCAACAAACAACAAAAGGGCAATTAGGATTAGATTTAGTTTTTTCATGTCTTGTATGTATTAGAAATACAAAAGTAAACAGATTAACAATTGTACACACTTTTGAAGTAATTAATTTACTGTTTTAATGAAAAATTAAGACAAAAGTCTGTCTGAAAAAGAGAATTCGGAAAAAAGCATTCAATATTTTTTGAGGTTGTTTATCACTAACATTTTTTTATTAGTTTTACAAAAATCTAACAACACAACAATTATCTTGATTAAAAAACACACAAGAACCTATTTATCAGTGACTTGTGAGTTTTTTGCCTTTAAAACCCAATACTAAATGATGTTAAAAGCACCTTCCGAAATCGATATAGTTAGCGCTTCTGCCTCTAAAATTAATGAAGTCGATTTTGAAAATTTAGCCTTCGGAAATACTTTCACCGACCATATGTTGATTTGTGATTACAAAGAAGGAAAATGGCAAAAACCAATAATTAAACCTTACGAACCTTTTCTTATTGATCCTTCAGCTAAAGTGTTTCACTATGGTCAGGCCATATTTGAAGGAATGAAAGCTTATAAGGATGAAAATGATGATGTTTGGCTATTTCGTCCGGAACAAAACTTAGACCGTTTCAACAAATCGGCTGTGAGAATGGCCATGCCCGAAGTACCGGAAGAAATTTTCTTAGGCGGTTTGCATACCATTTTAGACTTAGAAAGAGCTTGGGTAAAAAAAGGATTAGGCAACACTTTGTACATTCGTCCTTTTATGATTGCCATTGGTTCCGGAGTGATTGCACAGCCTTCTACCCAATATCGTTTCATGATTATTTTGTCTCCTGCCCGTTCCTATTATTCAGGCGAAGTGAAAGTAATTATTGCTGAACACTACAGTAGGGCTGCCAATGGCGGTATCGGAGCGGCTAAAGCAGCCGGTAACTATTCTGCCCAATTCTATCCGCAAAAATTAGCTCAGGAAAAAGGATTCCAACAAATCATTTGGACCGACGATGCCACGCATACCAAATTAGAGGAAGCCGGAACTATGAATGTGTTCTTCCGAATTAATGACACCCTATATACTGCCCAAACCAGTGAAAGAATTTTAGATGGAGTAACCCGAAAAAGTTTGATTGAATTGGCACAACGAGAAGGGATAAAGGTTGAAGTTCGTTCTGTTTTGGTTGACGAGTTAGTGGCAGCGGCTAAAAACGGAAGTTTAAAAGAAATCTTCGGCGCCGGAACTGCCGCTGTAGTAAATCCGATTGTTGGGTTTCAATACAAAGAACATTACTATGAATTGCCTAAATTAGAGCATTCTTTTGCCTTAGATTTAAAAGATAAGCTTACCAAAATTCAATACAAATTGGCTGAAGATACTTTTGGTTGGACAGTAAAGGTTTAATCGGTAAGTAAAATATTTATAAAAAAACTCTCTATAACTAGGGAGTTTTTTTTATTCCCGATTTTCGTGTAAGATTATATCCTGATTCTGGTTAAACAAGTTTAAAATATACTAAAAATAAGTGGGAATAAGTTAAAAATGCAAATTAAAACTCTAAATTTGGAATTCACAAATACCACAAGTGATGATTCGTTTTTACCCTAATGAAGTCTTTCGAGAAGTCGAAATAGACTATCCTTTGCAATTGCGTTATGCCATTTCAAACAGAGGAAGATTGATAAGTTTTACCCATGAATTCAGAGACGGCACAGTCTTGAAAGGCGGTGTTGCTGATGGCTACCGAACCTTGCGTTACAAAATGCGAAAAGATGGTAAATTGTCTAATAAATCGCTTTACATTTATAAGTTGGTTGCCGAGCTTTTTATCCCAAAAACATCCGAAGACCAATTGTATGTCATCCATCTAGACCACAGCAGAGACAATGATACCGTTTCCAATTTAAGATGGGTTAATTATGAGGATAGAATGGTACATTACAGAAAAAGTCCGGCTGTAATTAAATCTAAACTAAAACTCATTGAACACAACATCAAATCGGATGGTCGTAAATTAACTTCCACCGATGTAATTCGTTTGAAGAAAATTTTAAACAAACCCAACCGCAGAACCCGTATAAAAATATTAGCCAAACAATTCGGCATTAGTGAAATGCAGGTTCATCGTATTAAAACGGGGGAAAATTGGGGGCATATCAAAGTTTAATTTATTTCAAAATGTCTTCAAAATTAGGCTTGAAGTAATTCGGGCCTTTCATTACTTTCCCGTCCTCGCGATAAATGGGCTTACCGTCTTCCCCGAGTTTGCTCATGTTACTGCGTTGAATTTCGTCAAACACAGCTTCGATCTTGTGCTGTAAACCATGCTCTATGATGGTACCACACAATATGTAGAGCATATCGCCCAAAGCATCGGCTATTTCTATTAAGTCGTTGTTTTGAACCGCTTCCAGATATTCTTCGTTTTCTTCTTTCATCAAGTTAAACCGAAGGACATTTTTTTGATCGCCCAAACACGCCTTCAGTTCATGGCTAACACCTAGCCCGAAAGCGGTATGAAATTCTTTAACCGCATTGAGTTGTTTTTGCATATACTGTAAAATTTATTGAGGATGCAAAATACAACAATCGATAACATTTGAGTAAATTTGTTGAAAATTTGAAAAAAATGTTCACAACAGGTCAATTGATTTTTGCTGCTTTTTTTGTCGTTGCTTTTGTCATCGCTATGTATATTGCTTATGGTCGCGACAAATCGCTGCACCAAAAAATGTACAAAGGAAGCTATAAGGTACTGATTGGTTTCTTTCTTTTTATAGCCGTTTTGTTTGTCATAAAAGTTTACCTCAAGCGCTAACTATTTTCCTTTAAAAAGATTAACACTTACTGTTGCCAAATCAGAGTTAGGAAAACGAGTGAAAACCTTGTCATGAGAAAATAAACCGGCTTCAGCGGCTATTTTGTGCAACACTTCAATTTCAACAATGTATTGGTCGGAAAATCCATGAGTGGCATCATACGCTGTAGCGGCAGTTTTGCCTAAGTTAGCGGCGGTCAATTCGGGTGAAATGGTGTGCAACTCAATTAGCAGTAACCCAAATTTTTGAACAAAAGGTGACCACTTCAATAAATGTTCGAGCAAATTATCCTCGACTTCATTATTGGAAATGCGTTTTCCACGATGGGCAAAAGCGCCGGTTGATGTACTAACTCGATTTTGGGTTCGCTGTTTCGGACTTTCCCAAATGCGATTGTGGTCTAAAAATGTCCTCACGTTGAGCAATTCTTTCAAATCGAGATTGTACTCTTCTTTCAAGGTTGCTGCCAACAACTGTGTTCGACCTATATCGCCCCAAATTACTTTAGCCCAAATATCGGCTTTGATTAAATTGGCTCGGGTGACTTTAATCGCTGCTTCGTTATAATCCACACCAATCAAAAACAAAGGATGTTCATCGAGGAATTTTCCCCTTTTAGTTTGTCGTTCGATTACATCAAAAATATGTTCTAAAAAAGCTCCGTTTCCACAACCCATATCTAAAATTCCTTTGGGTTGATCGGCAATCGGACGATTGAACAATTCAATGATAATTTCGTCTACAATTTTGAAGTATTCGGCATGAGCACCACCACTTCCCCACACATTCATTTCGCGGTCGACATGCAACTCTGTTTCGTGTTCAGCAACATTTCTCAATAGCGAGGCATCGCCAAAAAGCAGTTCATCCATTTGTCGAAGTGTCGGAATATAAGAAACTGTTACTCCGTAAGCTGCAGCTCTTTTAGCGTAAAACAAACCGCTTTCGGTAAATTGATAATGTTCATTCTTTTTGGTAAACCAACCCAAATGCGTCATGAAATCTAATATCACTGAAAAACATTCCGGATTTTTATGAAATTCTTCCGGTCTGAAGGAAGTCTCCATAAAGTACTTGTGAAACATACCGGTCATGCCGAGCATTACAATAGTAGGTCCGATTAAATTGCCTTCAATATGATACAAAACCTGCTCCTCAATAGCCCTGATGTGCTCGTCATCTGAAAAAATGATACCATAACGCGACTCATATTTTTTAAACAATTCCCGCAACATTTCAAAAGGTTCCACCTCGAATTTTCGGGGGTGAAAATGGGCCGTAAACTGCATCAACTGATAAACATCTTCATAATACGGAACCAAAGCAAAGGCAACTTTACTGTTGTTATTTACACTAAAATATACCGTGTCATTAGCATTATCAAGCTGCTGATGTAACCAACCTTGAGAAGCCAAAACTCTCAAAGCTACATTCAAATAGCCATCATTTGCCTTGAATTGTACAACCAATTCATTTAATGACACTTTTTCTTTCAACAAAATAAAATCTAATACTCCTTTTTTATACAGTGAATATGCCACAGGAGCCGTAGTTATACCATCCAAATGACGGAACAAAATACCTCTGAGTTCACTTTTGGTTTTCATAAGCTGCTGGTTTGCTTTCTAACAAATATAGTCAAAGTTAGATTAGCAATAGTTAAATGATTTGTGTTAACTTTGTGTAATCCAAATAGCATCTCATGAGAATCTTAAAGTATTTATTCCTACTAATTGTGTTGGCTTTCGTGGGTGTAACTGTGTACATTGCTACTCAAAAAGGCGATTTTAAAGTAAAGCAAACGGCAATAATACATTCGCCAAAAAGTATAGTATTTGATTACATAAACGACTATAAAAATTGGGAGACTTTTGGTTCATGGATGACCAAAGATCACGGAATTACATTTGCTTATCCGGCCAAAACAATGGGTGCCGGCGCTCAGTTTTCATGGGATAACGGGTCGGATTCAGGTGGTATGAAAACTTACTTCGTCAAAGAAAATGACAGTATTCGCCAACAAGGCAATTATAACGGAACAACAGCCCAAGTTTATTGGAAATTAAAAGACACTGTGGGTGGCACTAAAATAACCATTGAAGCCCGAGGGAAAATGGATTTATTGACTAAAATAAGTGCTTTTTTCAGCGGAGGTTTCCAAGGAATTGTTGGTGATGCTTTTGAAAAAAGCTTGAGAAATCTCGATAAAACGCTAACCTACGAAATGAAAACTTATACCATAAAAGTCAATGGTATAGTACAGCGCAACTCCGGATTTTGTTTGAAACAAACAGTCACTTGTCGCCTTAAAAGTTTGCCGAAAAACATCAAAATCATGATGCCTAAGATGTTGCATTTTTTCAAAAAAAACAAGCTAACGCTATCGGGTAAACCTTTTATACTTTATGAAAGGTACGACAAGGCAAATGATATTGTTACTTTTTCGGTTTGTGCGCCAACACGCGAACAAATTTTTATAGCATCGGGAAGCGAAATTACTTCCGGAGAAATCATTCCGTTTACTTGTTTGAAAACGACCTTAATCGGAGACTATTCTCATTTAAAAGAAGCTTGGACCAAGGCCGAAAACTATATCCGCGACAACGGTTACAAACCCAATTTTGCCGGAAAATATACTGAAGTATACATCAAAACCATTGATGATGTAAAGCAACCTTCCCAATGGATTACCGAAATCCATATTCCGGTTTTTCCTAAAGCACCGATACAGCCGACAACCGCAACATTACCAACCACGAGTGTTCCGGCAGTACCTGAAACAACTCCTACACCAACTGTTGAACCTTAATTTTTTTTATACTCGAGATTAAACCTTTTCTTCTATCTTTATTCCAACAACCAAATTATTCACTTTGCAAGAGGAAAAGGATTTTATTAGGGAATTATTAGATCCGAAAACGCAAAATGCGGCGTTTCAAAAACTCTTACGCGAATACCAAAGACCTTTGTACAATCATATTCGTAACATCGTTTTAAACCACGATGATGCCGATGATGTTTTACAAAACACCTTCATCAAAGTATTCCAACACCTGAAAAATTTCAAAGGAGAAAGCAAATTATTCTCCTGGATGTATCGCATCGCTACCAATGAAGCCATCACTTTTATCAATCAAAAAGCGAAAAAAAACGGCATAACCAGTGAAGCAATGCAAAGTAAAATTGTTGACAATCTGAAAGCCGATGAGTATTTTGACGGCAGCGATATTCAACTCAAACTCCAAAAAGCCATTGCCCTTTTACCCGAAAAACAACAATTGGTTTTCAAAATGAAATATTTTGAAGAAATAAAATATGAAGACTTGTCGGAGATTCTGGGTACTTCTGTAGGTGCTTTGAAAGCTTCTTACCATCATGCCGTAAAAAAAATTGAAGAATTTATGACTACCCGTTAAACCTTAATACCTTAAATTTGTCAAACCAATATGAAATCATTTAAAATAAACGAAAACGAACCTAAAATCTCCTCAGGATTTACAACGCCTGAAGGCTATTTTGAGTCGTTTGAAAGTAAAGTTTTAGCCCAACTTCCTGCAAACAAAACTAAAGTAATTGCGTTTTACAGACAAAAAACTACTTGGTATTATGCCGCTGCCGCTGTGGTAGTGTTACTGCTTTCAATTCCGATTTATCAAAATTTCTACAAATCTTCAAACGAAGTGGATGCAGTGGTTTTAGAAGAGTATATCGCCACTCATGTCGACATTTCAGAGGAAGATTTGGCCACTATTTTAGAAGATGAAGATTTAGAGAAAATCAAACTCGAATTGAATTTGGGAGAAGAGGCCATAGAAGACATCCTGCTTAACAACAACGATTTAGAACAATATATTTTAGACTAACGATATGAAAATTAACAAAATAATTTTAGCCATTATACTCCTTATTGCTGCGAATTCCTTTGGTCAAGGTGGTCGATTACTCCGAGAAAAAAAGGAGCAAATCAAAGCCATGAAAGTGGCATACATCACTAACGAATTGTCGCTAACTCCCGAAGAAGCTGCCAAATTTTGGCCTTTGTACAACGCTTTCGACGACAAACAACACGAAATCAGATCTAACAAATTAAGAGGGTATTTAGACCGCATCGATGATGAATCTTTTGATAATTTATCTGAAAAAGAAGCGGCCACTTTACTAGCCCAAATGGAAAGCACCGAAGACGAGTTGCACCTGAGTAGAAAGAAGTTCATTGCGAGTTTAAAAGGGGTTATTTCACCACTGAAAATTTTAAAATTGAAAAAAGCCGAAGAAGGTTTCAACCGAAAACTATTACAACAATACAGAAACAAAAGATTAGGAAAATAAACATAAGAGAGTCGATTGGCTCTCTTATGTTTTGAACGCTATTTTGATAATTTTATTTTTTCCGGCCGCGAACGCCGTATTTGAGTTTAAAAACCGAATGGTGTACAACGTTGGATCATTTAACAATTGTTGCCAAGTTTGTCCGCCATCTGCCGAATAAAACAAGCCTTGAGCACCTACAGCAACCAGCCCTTTCCCGCCTGAATTAGGTACAAATTGGACACAAGAAGCATACCCAAATCCTTGGCTTTCGGCCACCAATGTCCATGTTTTTCCGCCGTCAGTGGTCATGGCTTTGTTTTGAAAATTTTGGGTGGCTTTTTCATAATTTCCACCGGCAATAAAACCAATTTTTTCATTGTAAAAATCGGCAGTAAAAATACCGGTCATGGTTTCGCCTTGCACTATTGGGGTTTCAAAAACTTCCCACGACTTTCCTTTGTCGGGCGAATGAAAAACCCTCGATTGCTTCCCACCGGAAACTACCCAAGCATGATTTCCTTTTACTACAATATTGGTATTACTCGCGGCAAAGGCAGCTTCTCCGTCAACCACTTTAGGCAATACCGCACAAGGCAACTTCTGCCAAGTTTGACCACCATCGCGTGTGATGATAACCGACAAACAATCTTCCGTTGGATCGCCTATTGCCAGACCTTCTTTTTTATTCCAAAACTGCATACTATCGTAGAATACTTTTTCGTGCCTTTCTTCATAAACCAAAGATTTACCCATTAAGTCCTTTGAAAACTTATGCAATCTGGCCGGATTCCCTATCGATAACGCAAAAAGTTCTTTGCCGTTGGTGGCTAAACTTCTGTATTCATAAACCATAGAATCGCTGACAACTTCTGCATTAATCTTGCTCGGCTCCGGGGGAAATATTACATAGCCAACCCTACTTTTATCACCTGCGAAATAGAGTTTATCCTCTGCTATTAAAATCGCTCTGATACTGATTTTATCTTTCAAAATAGTATCAATTGTAACCGACGTAAAAGTTTGCGCTTTGGTATTGGTACTAAAAATCAAAAGAAATAAAAATAAAAATACAAGTCCGTTTTTCATAGCAAACACTCTGATTTAAAGCGAATATACAAATTTTGGCTCAGTTAAGATTTAGTTAAAAACATTAAAAAAAATCCTGTGGCACAGTAATTGGAATGTCGTAAAAAAAACTATTCCACTTTAAAACATACCATTATGAAAACTAAAATGATAATAGGGTCGGTTTTGTCGCTGTTTAGCATTACTGCGGTTATTGCTCAAGACAGAACAACGGTTTCAGCTTATAACTCTGAAATCAGTGATAATTTAGATTTGAGAGCGGTAGCTTCCATTTTTGGCGATTCCAGAGATTTAGCCGATTTTGAAAGAAGACTGAACGATCCGAAAATTCAAATTTCTAATTTGGATTTAAACGATGACGATCAAGTTGATTATTTGAGGGTAATTGAAACAGTTGAAGGCAATGCGCATTTAATTGTAATTCAATCGGTTTTAGGGCGCGACACTTTTCAAGATGTGGCCACCGTTGAAGTAGAACGCGGCAGCAACAACAGAGTCCAAGTACAAGTAGTTGGCGATGTTTTTATGTATGGTCCAAATTATATTTATGAACCTGTTTATGCTTTTACGCCCGTCATTTATTCCACCTTTTGGATAGGCAATTACCGTCCGTATTGCTCTTCTTGGTATTGGGGATATTATCCGGACTACTATTATGCATGGTCGCCTTGGCCGATTTTCCGTTACAGAAATCATATCGGAATCAACATCAATTTTCACCACCATTACAATTATGTTAATTACAGAAGATGTGGTGTAGTTTACAATAACTATTACCGAGGTGGCAGAAGAGGAAACAGCTATGAAGTGCGTTACCCGAACCGTTCATTCCAAAGCCGAAACAGCAGTTATGCCAATCGATATGAGTTGGATCAAAACAGACCCATCAGAACAGTAGGCAACAGAGCTGCAGTAGCTAACAGTCCGAGAAATAATGCCGTAGAAGCTACACCGCGTACAAACAATTCGGTAAGTAATGAGACACCAAGAGCCATTAGAAATCAAGAAGTTACTCCAAGAGTTGCCACAAGACCTAATGAAAATCCGAGAACGGTAAGCACTGTTGCATCATCTCCCAGAAACAATCCGAGAAGTTACGATACGCCCAGAACTGTGGCTGACCCGAAAGTAACCCCAAGAGCCAACAATCAAGGATATGAAACGCCAAGAGCTATTAGCGCTCAGCAACCTACTCCAAGAAGTAACAATCAAGCATATGAAACGCCGAGAGCTATGAATGTTGAGCAACCTACACCGAGAAGCAATCCGAGAGCTTATGAAAAACCTGCTCGTGAACTCGCCGGTCAATCAAATCAATCTCCGCGTTCGGTAGCACCGAGAGAGTATTCGGCACCCAGAGAAATGTCGGCTCCGAGAAGTAATTCGGGCGGTCAAAGAGACATGTCGAGTCAAAGAAGCAGCTCTCAAAGAAGCCAACCCAGCGGAAGAGAAAACAGAAGAGGATAAGTTTTATTATTATAGTTTTGTTGTTGAAAAGAGGCATCGTTTAGGCGATGCCTCTTGTTTTTAAAAAATAATTGGCTGTGAAAGAATCAGGTATTTCAAAAAGCTATAAATTTGCTGTCTTTAACTTTTTATTATGAGTTCGCATAGCCATCAAAATTTACATTCAAAACTATCAGCAGGCGGTTTACTTTTAACTTTGGGGATTATTTATGGAGATATAGGTACTTCACCCTTGTACGTTATGAAATCTATAATCGATGATCATCAAATTAGTGCTGATTTAGTATTGGGTGGCCTATCTTGTATATTATGGACATTGACCTTACAAACTACTTTGAAATATGTTATCATCACTTTAAATGCTGATAATCATGGTGAAGGCGGAATATTCTCCTTGTATTCTTTGGTAAAACGAACCAAAATTCAATGGTTGATAGTACCTGCCATTATAGGTGGAAGTTTGCTTTTAGCAGAAGGAATTATCACTCCGCCAATATCTGTTTCCTCCGCGGTAGAAGGTTTACTTATCTTTAAACCGGATATTCCCACCATTCCAATTGTTATTGCTATTTTATTTGTTTTGTTTACAATCCAACAATTTGGGGCAAAAATTGTAACGAAGTTCTTTTCTCCGGTCATGTTGGTTTGGTTTTCAATGCTGGGGATTTTAGGAGTTATTCAAATCACTGAAAATATTGAAGTTCTTAAAGCAGTCAATCCTTATTACGCTTATAAATTACTTACTTCAGATGCGGCCGGACATGGATTCTTTATCTTGGGTGCTGTTTTTCTTTGTACCACCGGAGCAGAGTCGTTGTATTCTGATATGGGCCATTGCGGAAGAAAAAATATTCGTGTGAGTTGGATTTTTGTAAAAACAACTTTAGTGCTGAATTATTTCGGACAAGGTGCTTATTTGTTGCAACATAGCGGCAGCACTTTATCACAATTAAATGATCACAACCCTAACCCATTCTATTTGATTATGGCCGAATGGTTCCAACCTATCGGAATTGTTATAGCAACATTAGCGGCTATCATCGCTTCTCAGGCTTTGATTAGTGGTTCGTTTACTTTAATCAACGAAGCGATGCGTTTGAATTTCTGGCCAAAAGTGAAAATCAACTATCCTACCGATGTTAAAGGACAATTGTACATTCCGTCAATTAACTGGTTGCTATTTATAGGTTGTGTTGGAATCATTTTATATTTCAAAGAGTCTAAATATATGGAGCATGCCTATGGTTTATCAATTATTCTCGGAATGATGATGACCACAACCTTGCTCAATTTTTACTTGATAATGAAGCGCATCAAATGGTATTTTATAGCGCCTATTATTTCTATTTATGTGGTCATTGAAGTCAGCTTCTTAATCGCTAATGTGACCAAATTCATGGAAGGCGGTTACGTGACATTGGCCATTGCCATTTTCTTGATTGGAGTGATGTCTACGTGGTTTTTAGCCAAAAAAATCAGCAAAAGTTATACTAAAATTGTCAAAATTAACGACTACAAAAAAGTATTGGCCGAACTCAGTGTAGACTTGTCTATTCCTAAATATGCTACCCATTTGGTTTATATGACCAACTCCAATCGCAGCGATGAAATTGAGGAAAAAGTAATGTATTCTATTTTGCAAAAACGACCGAAACGAGCCGATTTGTATTGGTTTATTCATGTCAATATTCTAAGCGAACCATACAAAAAAGAATACAAAGTTACCGAAATCATTAAGGATGATATTTACCGTATTGATTTCTACTTAGGGTTCCGTGAACCAACCAAAATCAATTTGATGTTCAAACAAGTAATCAAAGATATGGTTGAACGCGGTGAGGTTGATATTACCTCGCGATACGAGTCTTTAAGTAAAAACCATATTATTGGTGACTTCAAGTTTGTCTTGTCTGAAAAATTCTTGTCCAACGACAGCGACCTGACTTTCTTCGAGAAAATTGTAATGAATACTTACTTCTTGATGAAAAAATTGAGTTTGTCGGAAGAAAAAGGATTTGGTTTAGACAGTAGTTCGGTGAAAATTGAGCAATTCCCGTTAGTCATCCACGCGCCTGAAAAAATTGAAATGCGCCGAATTGAAAAGGATTGTGCTACTTTATAAACTTGCCATTGGCTAAGACTTTCCCTGATTGCAGGACACTGTAAAAGTACAGGCCATCCTGAAAATCCGAAACATCTATACTTACCGTTTGCCCAAAAGCTTTCGAGAGTAATAATCTACCGCGACTATCATACAAATTCACTTGATAGTCTGAGGGGTTTTCCATCGCCATTGTAATAAAATCAGTTACCGGATTTGGGTAAACTCTTATTCCGTTGCGAACATTGGTTTCGGTGGTCAAAGCATTGCATTGAATACAGTTTTTTTGAAAAGAAATGGCGGTATCAATCACAATTTGATTGTCAAAAACAGTTCCTTGTGCACAATCGTTTTTTAACTGAAAATTCAACCAAGGCAATAAATAGGAAGTAATAACCGACTGTTGCGTTGCCCTACTGATAGTGGCTTGAGGCGAACAAGAACCTTCTCCTAGGTTGCAAAAAAAGTTGCTATTCGCCATTTGGCAATGGCTTCCACCGTTAATAGTGATTAATGTTTTACAATTGGCCATTGAACTATTATACATAGGAATTTGATGTACGGCTGGCGGTGTCACACAATCATTGGCGCCCGAGAAAATCAACGTGGGAATAGTACTCAACGAGGCTGCCGTTACAGCGGAAGGATTGGTTTCTGCCGGGGCAAAGTTGACAATCGTTTTTATATTACTGCTTTGTTGCGTGGCCAAAAAAGAAGCACCGCCACCCATACTATGTCCCATAACAGCGTTCATAGCACTGACTTTATTATAAAAAATCGATGTGGGATTTCCGTTTAAAACAGCCATTTGGTCAATCAAGAAAGCCAAGTCTTTTCCAAAATCCAAATGCGAAGGCGATAAAGAACCTTCTGTTTTGGGGAAAAGCATTATATAACCTTGCGGCACCAAAGCCGACCAATAATTTTGATAAGCATCCCAAGTCATTACAAAGCCGTGCCCAAAACTCAGCAAAGGAAATAATGTACTGCTACCGGCAACCGGAACATTATCGCCGGCCATCTGTGCCGGATAGTAAATTTCTGTAGCTATCACGCGATTATTTCTGGAAACATCCGTAAAATTCATTGTTAAATGACCGAGTTGAAATGGTTGAGCGCCAACATCATTGGTCAAACCTAAACCTACTAAAACTACTGTTAAAAATTTTGCTAAATCCATTCCTATTCTTTTAAAGTAATCAAATATAAGAAATTCAGACACGGAAATTTTTTTAACGCAGTAATAGTAGTTCAGAATCACAAAAAAGGAATATCTTTGCACGCTTATTTTTTTTCATCATGCGATTACACAGAAATTTAGTTTACACCACCATCGACTCTTTAAACGCGATCTTCAACGAAGGAGAATATGCGGATAAAGTGGTAGCTCGTGCCTTAAAAAAAGACAAACGTTGGGGCAGTTCCGACCGTAAGTTTGTGGCCGAAACCATCTACGAAATCGTACGTTGGAAAAGACTTTATATGGAAATCGCCGGGGTTAAAGAACCAATGGATCGCGATCAATTGTGGCGAATATTTGCCGTTTGGGCTGTCTTACGCGGTTATCCTATTCCCGATTGGCGACAATTAGAAGGCACACCGGAACGCAAAATCAAAGGCCGTTTTGACGAATTGTCTAAAATCAGAAAAATGCGCGAATCCATTCCGGATTGGATGGATGAATTAGGCGTGCAAGAATTAGGCGAAACTGTTTGGACCAAAGAAATTGCAGCCCAGAACAAACAAGCACAAGTCATTTTAAGAGTAAACACTTTAAAGACTACCAAAGAAAAATTACGCGCCATTTTAATGGACTTAAACATCGAAACCGAGTTTTTAAAAGACCAACCTGATGCTTTAGTCCTTAAAGAAAGAGCCAATGTATTTTTAACCGAGGCTTTCAAAGAAGGGTTATTCGAAGTGCAAGATGCTTCTTCTCAATTGGTAGCCGCTTTTCTGGATGTGCAACCCGGAATGCGAGTGGTTGACACTTGTGCCGGTGCCGGTGGCAAAACCTTGCACATGGCTTCCTTAATGGAAAACAAAGGGCAGTTAATTGCCATGGATTTATACGAAAGCAAACTCAAACAACTCAAATTAAGAGCCAAAAGAAACGGCGCTTTCAACATAGAATACCGCATAATCGACTCAACCAAAGTCATTAAAAAACTCCACGAAAAAGCCGACCGTGTGCTCATCGATGCGCCTTGCAGCGGATTAGGGGTTTTGAAAAGAAATCCGGATTCCAAGTGGAAACTCCAACCCGAATTTATTGAGAACATCAAAAAAGTACAGGCCGAAGTTTTAGAGAACTATTCCAAAATTGTAAAACCGGGCGGCAAATTGGTTTACGCCACTTGCTCGATCTTACCTTCTGAAAATCAGGAACAAGTACAACGTTTTTTAAACACCGAAACCGGAAAATCATTTACCTTTGTCAAAGATGTGAAGATTTTAGCCCAAGATACCGGATTTGACGGATTCTACATGGCTTTATTCGAACGCAAAAAAGAAATATAAATACCTCATGAAAAAAATCTTTACCTTACTCTTATTAAACCTGGCTATTGTAGGCTTAGCGCAACAAACGCTTTCCGTAAATTCTATTCCTAACGGATATTACAATACCGCAACCGGTTCAGGCTATACCTTAAAAACCCAACTTTTTAATATCATCAACGATCACAATGACCGTGGATACGGAGGTTTATACACCACTTATTTAACTTCGGATGTAGATAATTATTATGAAGGCAACGGTACGATGCTCGATATGTATACCGAAAAACCTGCCGGAACTGAGTGTGAATATGTATACGGTGGTGGCTTACAAGATGATGGTACTTTAGGGAATAACGAATGTGAAAGATACAACAGAGAACATTTGGTGCCGCAATCGGTATTTGGTGCCAACAATACACCCATGTTTTCTGATGCACACTTTGTAGTGCCTTCCGATAAATATATCAATGCCCAAAGAGGTGATTTGGCTTTTAGTAAAGTGAATACGGGTGTGTCACACACTACTTACTCTAACGGAAGCAAAAGAGGTCCAAACTTAAACGCCGGTTATTCTTCCGGATTGACGGCAACTGTATTTGAGCCTATAGACGAATTTAAAGGCGACATTGCTCGTATGCTGTTGTATTTTGCCACACGCTATGAAGACCAAGTAGCGAGTTGGAGTTACTCTATGTTTAACGGAACCAGCACTCAAGTATTCACCAATCAAGCCTTAAACGTATTGTTAACTTGGAACCTACTGGATCAAGTAAGCCAAAGAGAAATCGACAGAAACGACGCCATTTATGCCCGTCAAAACAATAGAAATCCATTCATTGACAACAACAATTATGTAACCCAAATTTGGGGCTTACCTTTGTCGACTACAACCTTTGAAGATTTAAATAGTGTTGCGGTGTATCCAAATCCGACTACCGATATCATCAACATTCAATCGGAAGTGACTTTGGATGAAATTAAAATCATCACCATCAACGGACAAGTTTTACAACAAATCAAACAACCTGTTTTAAACAACAACACTTACACCATCAGCAATTTGCCTAAAGGATTCTACTTTATTAAATTGGCTAATGCAACCCAATCGGTAACCAAAAAAGTCATAGTCAATTAGACTGAAAAAATAATATCATTTCAAAAAAACGCTGTTGATTTTCGACAGCGTTTTTTTTTAGCTTCTGTTCCTCTCGTCGGTTAAATCAACAAATAAGCCTTATTTCTTTTGAATTGTTACGCTACTTTACTATCTTTCGCCCTAATAATGTGTAACCCTTAAACATTTACAAAAATGTTAGAAGAAAAGAATGATAACCTGCAAGATGCAGATGGAAATGTAGTTAACGACTCATTGGAAACAACCGCTGCTGAAAATCAAGAAATTACCACCGAAGACGTAAGTCAGGAGTTGGAAGTTGGGAATAATCCTGTAGAAACTGAAACAACTGAAGAAGTTACTGCAGTTGATGAAGCTCCGGCAGAAGAAGCAATGGCAGAAGCTGAAGAAGTAGCTGAAGAAGTAGCTGAAGAAGTAGCTGAAGCAGTAACCGAAGAAATGGCTGAAGAAGCAACTGAAACTGTAGCTGAAGAAGCAACCGAAGCAGTAACTGAAACTGTGGCTGAAGAAGTAGCTGAAGAAGTAGCTGAAGTAGAAGAAACCGTAGAAGCTGCAGCAGAAGAAGTAGCTGAAGTAGCCGAAACAGTGGTGGAAACTGCCGATGACAACGTGGTAATGCTAACCGAGGCCGAAGTGGCCGATGACAGTCCGGCAAGTTCTAATGACACGGTAATCAGCGCCATCCAAGAAGTCAATGCCGAAGAAAGCGAAGACGAATCTCTTAAAGACCGTCACGACATCCCTATGTTGGATTACGACACCTTGTCGATGGAGCAATTGGTTGACGAACTGGGCAACTTGGTCGTAGTCGAAAAAGTAATGTCGGTGAAAGACCATGTGGAAGAATTGAAAAAAGCGTTTCTCTCCAAATATTTTCATTTTATCGATGAGAAAAGAGACGAATTCCACGCCGAAAACCCGGAAACTACAGAAGAATTCCATTATCATTTTCCGTTGAAAGTGAAGTTTGACCAACTTTACGCTCAATACCGAGATAAAAAGAATGCACATTTTAAAAGCTTGCAAAACAGCTTACAATCTAACTTAGACAACCGCTTGGCTATCGTGGAAGAACTTAAAAATTTAGTCCACAGCCAAGACAGCATACCGGTAACCTTAAAGAAATTCAACGACATTCGCGACCGCTGGAAAGTAGCCGGTCCGATACCGAAAGACAAATACAACCACGTTTGGAACAACTATCACTTTCACTTGGAGAATTTCTACGACATTCTGCACCTAGACCGTGAAGCACGCGATTTAGATTTCAAACACAATTTAGACCAAAAACTAAAAATCATTGCTCGTGTAGAAGAGTTGGTTAACGAAGAAGACATCAACAAAGCCTTCCGTGAGCTGCAAGATTTACACCGCATTTGGAAAGAAGAAATTGGACCGGTTTCCCGAGACAAACGCGAAGAAATTTGGAACCGTTTCAGCGAACTGACCAAACAAATGCACGACAAACGCGAGAGTTTATACGAACAATTGCGCGCCGGAGAAACCGCCAATTTAGAGAAGAAAAAAGAAATCATCGCCCAAATTGAAGTGTTGGCTCAGGAAAAAGTAAACGCACACGCTGCTTGGTTAGGGCAAATCGAAAAAGTGGAAGCCTTGCGCAATCAGTTTTTCGCCGCCGGAAAAGTGCCTTCTGAATTGAACGAAGACACTTGGACTTCCTTTAAAAATGCTGTGAGAAGTTTCAATGTCTTGAAAAACTCATTCTACAAAGAAATCAAAAAAGACCAAAACGATAACTTGTCGAAAAAACAAGCCTTGGTTGCTAAAGCGCACGAATTAAAAGAAAGCACCGACTTTGCCACTACTACTCCGTTAATGAAACAAATTCAGGAAGAGTGGAAAACCATCGGTCACGTGCCGAGAAAATTCTCCGATAAGTTATGGACCGAATTCAGAGCGGCTTGTAACGAGTATTTCGAAAAACTTAAAGAGCAAAAATCAGAGGTTAACGTAGAAGAAGTAGAAGCTTTTGAAAAGAAAAAAGCCTACTTAGAAACCGTTAGAGCGTTTGAAATGACCGGCGATCACAAAACCGATTTAGACGGCATCAAAGCCCACATCGAAATGTGGAAAAGCTTTGGGAAAGTGCCGTTTGCCCGTCGTCACATCGAAGGTAAATTCAATAAAATACTCGATGCCTTATTCGAAAAATTAAGCGCCAGCAAAAAAGAAAACGAAATGGCTCGCTACGCCAATCGCTTAGACAATTTGGCTAACAACGATACCCGCAAATTAGACAACGAAAAAGTCTTCTTAATGCGCAAAATCGATGAAGTACAAGGCGAAATTTTCCAATTGGAAAACAACATCCAATTCTTTGCCAACGCCAAAGCGGATAACCCAATGGTGAAAGAAGTAAAGAAAAGCATTGAAATGAAAAAAGAAGAGTTGGCGATGCTGAAAGAAAAGCTGAAACAACTCAGAAATATCAAAGCAGAATAACCAAAAAGCCTCGACATCTCGAGGCTTTTTTTATGGTTGTATTTTAGAAGCTAAGAGATAAATCACCGCCATTCGAATGGCTACGCCGTTTTCCACTTGATCGAGTATCACCGATTGTTGGGAATCGGCTACGTCGGAAGTGATTTCGACACCGCGGTTGATCGGTCCGGGATGCATGATGACGATTTCTTTGTTGAGCGAATCGAGTAGCGCTTTGTCTACTCCGTATTGCTGGGCATATTCTCGAGTCGAAGGAAAATAATTCACATCCATACGCTCATTTTGTACGCGCAACATATTCGCCACATCGCACCATTCTAAGGCTTTGCGCAAATTGGGTTCCACCGTTACGCCTAAGCTTTCAATGTATTTTGGGATCAAGGTTTTCGGACCGCAGACTTTGACTTCGGCACCTTGCATTTGCAAAGCATAAATATTGGACAAGGCCACTCTGGAGTGTAAAATATCGCCCACAATAACCACCTTCTTCCCGCCTACTTCACCCAGTCTTTCTCGGATGGAATAACTGTCGAGTAAGCCTTGTGTTGGGTGTTCGTGCGCACCGTCGCCGGCGTTGATGATGCTGGCTTTTACGTTTTGCGACAAAAAATAAGCCGCACCCGGATGGGCATGACGCATCACGACCATATCCACTTTCATGGCCAGTATGTTGTTCACCGTATCAATCAGTGTTTCGCCTTTTTTAACCGAGGATTGCGCCGCCGAAAAACTAATCACATCCGCAGACAATCGCTTTTGCGCCAGTTCGAAAGAGAGTTTGGTTCGCGTACTGTTCTCAAAAAAGATGTTGGCAATGGTAATGTCGCGCAGCGAAGGCACTTTCTTAATCGGGCGGTTAATCACTTCTTTGAAATGATCGGCCGTTTCAAAAATCAAGTCGATGTCTGGCTTTTGCAGGTATTTAATCCCTAGTAAATGGTTGACTGACAGTTCGGACATTTTTTAGTTGTAAGTTGTATGTTATATGTTGTTGTTTCTGTTAAACTTCGTATTTCTCACTTCGTACTTCGTACTTCTCACTTCGTACTTCTTCCTTCGTACTTACACCAAATACACTGCATCTTCCCCATCTTTTTCCTTCCAGCATACTTTTACTTTTTCATCTTGGATGGCATCTACCTGACGGCCTCGGTAATCGGGTTGTATGGGCAAATGGCGGCTGAATCTTCGGTCGATGAGGACCAACAATTCCACTTCCGACGGTCTGCCAAAAGATTGCACCGCAGTTAAAGCGGCGTTGATACTTCTGCCGGTGAAAAGCACATCGTCTATAAAAACCACTTTTTTATCTTCTACCAAAAAGTCGATTTGCGTCTTATTGGCTTCCAATTGCTTTTCGCCCCGACGGAAATCATCGCGGAAAAAAGTAATGTCTAAGAAACCCAATTGAACGGCTTTGATTTGGTAATCGTGTTCTAAAATGTGTTGGATGCGCTGCGCCAAATAAGTCCCGCGCGGTTGTATGCCAATTAAAACGGTATTGGAAAAATCGAGGTGGTTTTCGATTAACTGACAAGCCAAACGATGGAGTATGATATTGACTTCTTTGGAAGTGAGCAATACTTTTTGACTCATGGTAGTGTTGTTTGGAGTGTAAAAGTAGTGTTTTTTTGGTTTAGTTTCAAATTAGTTGTGAGTTGTCGGTTGACGGTTGTCGGTTGTCGGTTGTCGGTGGTTGGTTGTGGATTCGTCAGTTCGAGTGTTTTTTGTGGAGTGCAACGGAACAAGAAATTTATCGAGAACCGTTGTGAAATTTAATGTTGCTAGTTCAAGGTGGTTAGTTGTTGGTTGACGGTTGTCGGTTGTCGGTTGTGGGTTGTGGGTTGTGGGTTGTGGATTCGTCAGTTCGAGTGTTTTTTGTGGAGTGCAACGGAACAAGAAATTTATCGAGAACCGTTGTAAAATTTAATGTTGCTAGTTCAAGGTGGTTAGTTGTTGGTTGACGGTTGTCGGTTGTCGGTTGTCGGTTGTGGGTTGTGGGTTGTGGGTTGTGGATTCGTCAGTTCGAGTGTTTTTTTTGGAGTTCAAAGGAACAAAAAATGTATCGAGAACCCTTTTTAGTTT